>CAZUKI010000043.1:1715-9849 GCA_964620785.1 uncultured Aestuariivirga sp. | reverse complement strand
TTGACGTGCTCTGCGCCAATGCCGGCATCTTCCCACCTGCGAAACTTGAAGAAATGACGGAAGCGCAATGGGACGAGGTACAGAACACCAACCTCAAGGGCACATTCCTGTCGGTGCAAGCTGCCATTCCCTATCTGAAGAAATCGGACCAGGGCCGTATCGTGCTGACCTCCTCGATCACCGGGCCGGTCACCGGTTTTCCGGGCTGGACACATTATGGTTCCACCAAGGCGGGCCAGCTTGGCTTCATGCGCACCGCCTGCATCGAACTTGCGAAATATGGCATCACCGTCAATGCCGTCATGCCCGGCAACATCCTGACCGAGGGCCTCATCGAGATGGGCGAGGCCTACCAGCAGTCCATGGCCAATTCCATTCCGCTCAAGAAGCTCGGCACGGTCGATGACATCGGCCATGCCGCGCTCTACTTCGCCTCGAAGGAAGCGGGCTATGTGACCGGCCAGACGATCATCGTCGATGGCGGCCAGATCCTGCCGGAAAGCCTGGACGCGCTCGCTCAGGCCTGACGGCGACGAATTCACGGCGAAGCACTGCTGGGGGCGCCCTGAAATATCACGGCGGCGGCAAGGAATACGTTGACCTGCACCGTCACCGGCGCCAGACTTGCGCTGATGCACCATGTCGCCGCCACGCTGGGACTGTTGCTTACCGCCAACCTCACGCTGTCAGCAGTGGAGCCGAAGGCGGATCTTGAAATCGTGCTGGCCGTCGATGCTTCCTCCAGCGTCGACATTGGTGAATATGCCCTGCAACTGCGCGGCATCGCCGCCGCCTTCCGCGACCGCGAAGTGCAGAATGCCATCGCGGACGGTGCCGAAGGACGCATTGCCGTTCAGCTTCTGGTCTGGGCCCAGCCAGGTTACGCCAAGCTCACAACTGGTTGGCGGATGATTTCCAGCAGCGATGAAGCGGAGGCCTTTGCAGCGACGGTCGAAGCCCTGCCCCGCCGCCAGTTCGGTGGCACAGGGATCGGTGAAGGCATTGAAGAGTCGCTCAAGGAAATCGCCGGAAACGGCATCGCTGCAACACGGCGGATCATCGATGTTTCGGGTGACGGACGTGAATCGGGATTTGCCGTCGCCACGCGCCTGCCGGTTGCACGCAGTCTCGCCCGAGAACAGGGCGTTGTCATCAACGGCCTCGCCATCACTGACGAGGACGCCAGCCTTCTCGCCTATTTCGACGAAGACCTGCGCGTGGGCCCCGGAAGCTTCGTACTGGAAGCGAAGGACTATCGCGATTTTGCCGATGCCATGAAGGTCAAGCTGCTGCGGGAAGTCAGTGGCGCGTTTCCCGTGGCAAGCCGTTAAACTCGGTCTCTTCGCGTCGTCGTCTTCGTGAGCCTGCAAGACTATTGCCGCGGAAAGCTTCGGGTATTGGGAGACACTGCTGGAATGTAGCGGAATATGGGCTTTTCACCGCGCGGTGTCAAGCATTATTTTCCTATCTCGCGGATTCAGGGGCTTAGCCGAATTTCTTCAGGTAGTCTTCGCAAAGGCCGATGGTTCCCTCCGTGTACGGAAGGCCCATGGACTTGGCGAGGTCGGTCTCGCTGTGCGAGCCGATCCAGGCGACCAGCAGCATGCGGCGCAGCATGACGAAGGTCGGGATTTCCGCTTCGTCCTCCCTGGCGAGTTCGATGACCCGGCGGTAGCCCTGCTTCCAGCTTTCGATGAGGTCCGGAACCTGCGGCTCATGCTCGTAGAATGACACGGGCGTTGCCGCGTCATACATGTACCAGCCGAGGCCGCAGTCGTCGAAATCGATGACCTTCACGGCCTTGCCGTCGATCAGGAGATTGGCAAGGCGCAGATCGCAATGGATGAGCCCGAAGCGTTCCGGGCCCTTGCCATAGGCCGCAAGCCTTTTGCCGATGAGGTCCACGGTGCGGCCAAAGAGCCTGGCGCGCGCGGCATCGACACCCATGCCGTCACGCCAGCGGCCCCAATGGGGCTTGTCCTCGCCGAGGCTCGTCTCAAAATCCCAGGTGAAGCGCGTGAACCAGGATGGGCGCTGCCATTGCCTGGTGTGAAGGTGCATGCGCGCCGTCACTTCGCCCAGCACCTCGAAGGGTGCCGAGAGGTCTTCACCGATGCCGGGTTCGCTGCCTGTCTCCCAGTCGAAGAGCACGATGTTGCGCGGGCGCGGCATGCGCCGGTGGCCAAGCTGCTGGATCACTTCGCCATCCCTGCCCTTCACCGGCCGCGGTGTTGTGACAACGCCGGTGCCGCGCAGGTCGGTGAGCCAGGCCAGTTCAGAGGCAATGGCCTCGCGCGAATGATAGCCGTCGCGGTGGATGCGAAGCGCCCAGCGCCGGCCGTCGGGCGCCTCGATCTTGTAGGTGGCGTTCTCCGACAGGTTGACGAGCCTGACGGCAAGGCCGCCGGGCAGTTCGTAACGGGTGGTTGCGGCCTCGGCCAGTTCCTGCAGCAGCAGCAGTTGCTGGTCGTGGGGAAGTGAATCGAAATCGGGCACGGGGTTCCGCCTAGCTTTTGCGTCCCGTGATACCTGCCAGACTCCGCTCGATCTGGGCAAGGCCCTTTTGCACATCGGCGGTCTTGCCGGACATGTAGAGCCTGCCCGCCGCGCCGATCATCTGGACATCGACCAGCGTCAGCCTGGGGGCTGCCTTCTCGGCCTCGTTGGCGGCAATCGCCGCATAGAGGGCCGGAACCATTTCGACGACCAGAAGCGTCTCACCCGGCATGACCATGGAGGCCTGGCGGTTGCGGTTGATGATCACCGCATGCTGGTCGGCGATGTTCTCGATGACATCGGTGAACAGCAGTTTCGGCGCCAGCTGGTCGCCCTCCGAAAGGCCCATGCCCTTGAGCACGGCGCGGCCCGCGGCAAGAAGCTTGTCCTTGTCGTTGCCGTGGATCTCCAGAATGCCAAACTGGCGTTCGACAAAGAGGATGCCAGGCTCGAGATCGGGGTCGGCCTTGAGGGCAAGGTCCATCACCCGCTCGATCATGAGGCCGGGAGCGACCTCGATGATGAGGGCATGCTGGCCCGCATAGGGCGGATAGCCCCGGGCGCGGGTCGGCGTTCCCATATAGGCGGCGAACTGCGGCTGCAGCGTCTCCAGAGCCAGGAAGACGCGAAGCTCGCCCTTGGCCGCCGGCTTTGCGGCGGTCATGGTTGCCACCCGTTACTTGGCGGTGGTGAAGTGCTTGGTCACGTCCGCATGGGGGCGCGGAATGACGTGGACCGAAACCAGCGTGCCGACCTGGCCCGCCACTTCGGCGCCAGCTTCGGTCGCGGCCTTCACGGCACCGACATCACCATTGATGATGACGGCGACGAGGCCGGCACCAACCTGCTCGCGGGCGATGATCGTGACATTGGCGGCCTTGACCATGGCATCAGCGGCAGCGAGTGCGGCCACATAGCCCTTGGTTTCGACCATTCCGATTGCGTTGCTCGACATGTTGTCCTCCTTCAGAACAAGTTACTTGTGGGTCGCACTCTCGTCGATCGAACCGACGATGAGCGCATCGATGGGCGGGGTCTTGCCGGGAAACCACCCTGCCGCCACGGAGCCCGTGGCGACGATCACCTTCTCGCCATCGCCGCATCCGAGCGGATCAAAGGCAAGAAGCCTGGAGCCGGTCTCATCCACGATCACTTCGAGGATGGATCCGGTTGGCATTTCCTTGAGTTTCTTGGTGGACCAGATGCGGCCCGTGACAGTTGCCTTGAGCATCTAGCGTCTCCTTTCAAGCCTGAGATTGAGCTTCCGTGCCCGGTCGCGGCCAAGCGGCGTCAGCACCGCATCGGCAGCGAGGATCAAGACTCCCGCGGCAGCATGCTGGTTGACGACCTGCTCGGTGATGACCCCCTTGATGGCCACGCCACCAGCCGGCGCTGTGGAAGCAGCCAGGACGGAGCCAAGGGTAAAGCGCAATTGCCCCGACTTGACGGCATCCTGCCGTTCCAGCACGCGGCGCACGAAGGCGGCGAGGTCCGCGTCATTTGTGATCTGCACGCTTTCCACTGCCGCAAGGGCACCGGCTTTCTGCGGCAGCGCCTCGCGCAACACGTCGCGCACCATGGCGCGAAGATCCTGGTTGGTCATGCCGCCACCTCCAATGCGTCGCTGGCCGCTGACGCCGCCGCACGCACCTCCGCTTCCGTCCCCGACAGATACAGGCGCCCGGTGGCGCCGATCATGCGATAGTCCACGATCTTGATGTTTGCCGCCTTCTCGGCGGCATTGGCGGCGAGAATGGCATAGGCCGCTGGCTCGGTTTCGAGAACAAACATGGTCTCGCCCGCCAGGATCATCGAGCCGCCCTTGTTGCGGTTGATGAGAAAGGCATGGCCGGCATCAATCTTGGTGATGATCTTGGAGGCCAGTACCTTCGGCTTCATCGCCTTGTCAGGCGTCATGTCCATGGCATCGAGTACGGCTTCGGCGGCTGCCTTCACGGCGGCCACGTCGCGCGAATGAAATTCGAGATAGCCAAACTGGCGCTCGACCACGAGAATGCCGCCCTGCACTTCCGCCGCTTTCAATGCCACGTCGGTCAGGGCCTCGACGTCGAGGCCTGGAGCCACCTCGATGATCTGGGCGGCCATGTTGGTGCGCGGCAGCGAACCCTTGATCCACGAGCCCAGGTAACACATGGTCTGCGGCTGCAGCTGGTCGATGAAGATATGGGAACGAAGGGCCGTCATGCCGCCATCACTGCCTTCAGTTCTTCAAGGATGATCTTGCGCAGTTCGGCGCGCAGTGCCTGCTCGCTGTTGTCAACAGCGAGCGAGACCGGCGCAGTGGTGCGACGCGGCAGGTGCAGCGGATCAAGGCCCTGGTAATTGCCAAAGCTTTCGGCGGCATCCTTGTTGTAGGCGATGCGCGTGAACTGCATCAGATGCTGCGGCGTCAGGTTGTCGGCAAGCGAGGAGCCACCGGCAAAGCCCGTGCCGATGGTCATGGACGGGCCGAGGTTCGTTTCAAAGCCCGAAGCACCCAGCGAGCAGCCAGCGTTGACGGCAACGCGCAGGGCGGGAACCGCCGCGGCAAAGGCCATGACATTGGCCTCGCTCTTGGAATGGATCGCCGCCGAATGACCCTGCCCGGCCTTGCGCATCATGGAGCGTGCCGAGGAGATGGCCTGTTCGATTGTCTGCACGCGGGCGAAGGCAAGAACCGGCACAAGCTTCTCGCGCACCAGCTTTTCCTCGGGCTGGACCATGTCCACCGGTGTCACCAGGATTTTGGCGCCGGGTGCTGCAAAGCCCGCTGCCCGCGCGATCACTTCAGCGTCCCTGCCGATCATCGAGACATTGAAGCCCGTGTCCGTGAACAAGAGTGCGCGCAGCTTGTCGGTTTCGTCATTGCTGCAGATGTGGGCTTTCTCCGCCTTCATTGCATCAAGAAGCTTGTCGGCCACCGTGGCAAAGGCGAGCACGGTTGATTCATTGGTGCAGAGAATGGAATTGTCGAAGCTCTTCGAGGCGACAATCCGCTTTGCCGCCAGCTTCACATCTGCCGTGTCATCAACGACGACCGCAGCGTTGCCGGGGCCAACGCCGATGGCCGGGTTGCCGGAGCGGTATGCCGCCTTGACGACGGCGGGTCCGCCGGTTGCAACGATGAGATCAACGCGATCATCGGACATCAACTGCTCGATGAGCGGGATGGTGGGCGCCTCGATCACCTGGATGGCACCATCGGGTGCGCCTGCCGCTTTTGCCGCCTCGGCGAGGGTGCGCGCTGCATCGACGCAGCAGTCCTTCGCCTGCGGGTGCGGCGAGATGATGATGACGTTCCGCGTCATCAGGGCGAGCATGGTCTTGAAGAAGACGGTCGCCACCGGATTGGTGACGGGAACCAGCGCGAAGATGACGCCGGCGGGACGCGGCAGTTCCACGATCTTGCGGTCGCCATGAATGCGCGGCGCGACAAAATCCTCGTTGCGGTAAAGATCAACGATGCCGGTCGAGCAGGCTTCGTTCTTGGTCTTCTTGTGGGCGATGACGCCCATGCCGGTCTCGCGCACGGCCCATTCGGCATAGGCCTGGGCCTTGGCGTGGCCTGCCTTGGCGGCAGCATCGGCGATCCGCTGGATCGCGGCACGATCCAGCTTCTGCAGTCTTGCCGAAGCCCAGCGGGCCTTTTCAAGCATCATGCGCGCCTGTTCGAGCGCGGCATCGGGCATTTTCAGGAGAGCTGCCATATCAGTGCGCCTTCCTCGTGGTGTGAAGCAATTCCCTGGCACGCGGCATGGCCGCATCGAAGCGGTCCATGATCTCCTGGCAGAGGTCGGCCGAGGCGAGAACACCCGGCTTCCATTGCAGCACGCGCTTGTCGAGCGAGGAGAAGATGGCCCAGATGCCGTTTTCGTAGAGTGCACGCGAGATCGCCACGGCGTTCTCGCCGGTTTCGCCAAACTCAAGGCCGAGGATCACGCCCTTCTGGCGGACACCCGTGAAGATGTCATTGTGGCGGGCCACCATGTCCGCCATGGCATCGCGCATGAAGGTGGTCACGAAGTCGACGTTGGCCTTGACCTCGGGGCGCAGCAGCATCTCGATGACCTTGTGGGCGACAACGCAGCCAAGCTCGGCACCGCCCGATGTGGAAATATGCGCGGCACCATCCTCATGCAGCCAGCCGCCGGCCCTTTCATTGAGCAATGCGGCGCTGATTGGATAGATGCCACCTGACAGGCCCTTGGCCGTCACCATGATGTCGGGCTGGATGCCATAGGCCTGCCAACCCCACATTTCACCAGTGCGCATCAGGCCGGTTTGCACCTCGTCGGCGATATACATGGCGCCGTACTTCGTGCAGAGATCGCGGCAGGCCTTGAGATAGCCATCCTTCGGCAGGGGAAAGCCGTAGGTGGCGGGGATTGTTTCCATGATGAGGGCAGCGACGTCGTTGCCCTTCAGAGCCTGCTCCATGGCGGCGATGTCGTTGAACGGCACCTGGACGAATTCATCAGGCCGGTCGGCAAGGAAGATCTTGGTGAAGCGGTCGTCGCCCGTGGCGACGGAAAGACCGGCATGGCCGTGGTAGCCCTTGATGATCGAGACGATCTTGCGGCGCTTGGTGGCATAGCGCGCACTTTTCAGGGCGATGTCAACGGCTTCGGCACCACCGGGGGCAAAGACCGCATAAGCCATGCCCGGCGATACCTTCACCAGTGACTCGGAGAGTGCGGCGCGTGCCACCGACGGGAACCAGTGGTTGCCGATATCAAAATAGTCGAGCGCGCCCTTGAGGGTTTCCACCAGTTCGGGGTGGCGATGGCCGAAATTATAGGTGCCGCCATTGAGATGCAGGTCGATCAGCCGCCGTCCCGACATGTCGTAGAGAAAGTAGCCCTCGCGGCGGTCGATCACGAGATCGACGCCGACCGACTGCCAGAACTTCGTCTTGTCAGGATTCCAGAACTTGATGGCCTTCTCGAAAAGCTGCTGCTTCGAGTCAAAACGGAAGTGGCCATAGTCAAACATGTTGCGGGTCCAACAATTTCCTGCCCGGTATGGGCTAATTATGATGCAACCACAACACAATCATGTTGTCAAGTGGTCATTCTGTGGCTAGTCTTGGCAAACTGCTTGGCAAAGCAGGCAGCCAGCCCTTTGAGTTCGGGCAGCAGGAGGGATGCGTGCGGCAATCAAAGTCGGACCGGCAGACTAGGATCGTCGCCGAACTTCGGGCGGCGCCATCGCTGCGCGTCAACGAACTTGCCGAGCGCCTCGATGTATCGACCGAGACGGTGCGCCGTGACTTTGCCGAACTGGAAGAGCGCGGCCTGATCAACCGGACCTATGGCGGGGCGATGCGGCCGCTCAGCCTCGAGCCAGCACTCGCCGAACGCGAACATCTCATGGTCGAGGAACGCGAAGGCATTGCCGAGCGGGCCGTGACGCAGGTGGAAGACAATGACATCGTGATGATCGGCGGCGGCGCCACGACCCTGCATTTTGCGCGGCGCCTGGCGGCGGAGCGCAACCATCTCACGATCATCACCCACGCTTTCTCGATTGCCTCGGCACTGGCAGCGAACCCGTTGCACAAGGTGCTGATGCTGCCGGGGCAATATGACGGGCGCGAAGGCCTGATCAGCGGGCCCGACACCATTGACGCCTTGCAGAA
>CAZUKI010000043.1:0-1615 GCA_964620785.1 uncultured Aestuariivirga sp. | reverse complement strand
TCAGGACTTGATCAGTCCCGCAGCGGTGAAGTGCCGTGGAAAATACGTGGCAGCACAGCTGTTGAGCGTGGCAATGGCCTCATCGCGCGAGTACGGATTCTGCATCGAGAGCATGTCGAGCCACAGGCCTTCGTTGATCAGGCGCAGCGCGCGGGCGGTGCGCACGGCGTCATGGCCATAGCCGCCTTCGGCGATAAGCGCAGCGCAGATCTCCTCCATGCGCTCGATGTAGCGCCGATCGTTCGAAGCACATTCCTGCTGGTAGATGGGGCGCGACTGCACCTCGCCCCAGAAGGAGCACCAGCAGGCAAGATGTTCGGGCGTGCAGATCGCCGGTACATAATCAGCACGCATCAGCGCATCGAGTTGCTCGGCAGGTGACGGGCCCGCCGCAGCCAGCGCCTGCAACCAGTTCTCACGATATTCCTCAGCCATGAACAGCAGGGTTTCGGTGAGGAGCTTTTCCTTGGAGGCGAAGTGAAAGAGCACGAGGCCGTGGGAGACGCCGGCCTCGCGCGCCACTTCGGCCAGCGTGGTCTGGGCATAGCCACGGCGGGCCAGGACGCGCATGGTGGCGTCGATCAATTGCTGGCGGCGCTCGTTGCGGCTGATCTTGCGCTGGAGCGGCAGGGCGGACACGGTTGCGGTTGCCATGAGTTGGGCCTCTCGGACCTCAAATATCATCTTCCTTCTGAAATACAATGACAATTTTGAACTGATTGACAGTTCAGTCAGAATTCTGGCAGGCTCGCGGAATGAACAACCTCCCTGCCCGCAACCTCGCCAAATCCAACGCCCAGTTCCAGCGCGCCGTGAAGCGCCTGCCACTCGGTGTTTCCTCCACCTTCCGTTACTGGGGTGATGAGCGCACGCTCTATGTCGATCACGGCAAGGGCGGCCGCATCTGGGACATCGACGGCAACAACTACGTTGATTACCGCCTCGCCTATGGCCCGGCGATCCTTGGCTATGCCGACGACCGCGTCGATGCAGCGGCACGGCGCGGCATCGAGGTGGGCGGCGTCTTTGCACTGTCAACCGAGCGTGAACTGACGGTCGCCGACCGCATCGCCAAG
Source organism: uncultured Aestuariivirga sp. (assembly GCA_964620785.1). Classification (GTDB taxonomy): domain Bacteria; phylum Pseudomonadota; class Alphaproteobacteria; order Rhizobiales; family Aestuariivirgaceae; genus Aestuariivirga. The sequence continues at coordinate 539 of CAZUKI010000043.1, read as the reverse complement.
ATGGTGCCGGCGGCGGAACTGGTGCGCTTCTCCAATTCGGGAACAGAAGCAGTGATGGCCTCGCTCCGGCTGGCCCGCGCCTTCACGGGCCGCGAAAGCTATCTCCTCGTCGAAGGCGCCTATCACGGCCTGTTCGACGCGGCGCAATGGATGGTCAACATGGATGCCTGGGATCCGCGCTCCAACAGCGAGCCGGAGATCGTTTCCTATGGCAAGGGCATTCCACCGACCGTCAAGCAGCTTGTCCACCTGACGCCGATGAATGATTTCCAGCGGCTTGAGGACACGTTCCGCAAGCACGGCCATGAGTTCGCCGCCATGCTCATCGAGCCCATCCAGGGCAATTGCTGTGGCATCTCGGCAAAGCGCGAATATGTGCAACTGGCCCGCCAGCTTTGCGACAAATATGGCGTGCTACTGATCATCGACGAAGTGAAGACGGGCTTCCGTGTCGGCAAGGGCGGCATCCAGGGCATCCTCGGCGTCAAACCCGACATCACGACCTTCGCCAAGGCGGTTGCCAATGGCTATCCGATTTC
>CAZUKI010000042.1:11658-15038 GCA_964620785.1 uncultured Aestuariivirga sp. | reverse complement strand
ATTGAAGGTGCAGAAGACATCGCCGCCATTCAGCGCCAAGGGACTGATGGTCACGGGTGCCGATTTGCAATCTGCCGGTGCCTGCACCCAGGTGCCCACAATGGTTTCGGCGGCCTGCGCCTCGCCCTGTGAAACCAGCAAGACAGCGAGCGCAGCACTGGAGATCATCAGGTTTCTCATGGTGTGTTTCTCCGGATGAGGGGGAAGGCGGCGAAGAACAATTGCCCCACGAGGCCCAACTGCGCGGGGAGTGCTGCATAGAGTGCCAAATGCTGGCGGAAGGTCAAGCCAGCAAGGCCGAGTGATACCATCACCTCCGCGGCAAGCATGAGGGCGAAGGCGATGGTGCCAACTGCGATGCGGGCGGGAAGGTCGGGGACCGGCTTCATACGGCGCAGCACGAAACCGCAGGCCCACCATGAGATGGCGATCATGATCGGCAGTTCGATGAGCACGGCCAGCCCTTCGTTCATGACAGGTGCCAGCAGCAGGGTGCGGATTGTTCCGGCAATGAAGCCCGCGCCAAAGACGATGGCGAAATAGCAGGCAGCAGCGCCGATGATGCTCATGCCGATGCGGTTTCCGGGAGGTTCCAGTCGATCGGGGCTTCACCGTGGGATTCGAGAAAGGCGTTGGCGCGCGAAAAGGGCTTCGATCCGAAGAAGCCGTTGTGGGCGGAGAGCGGGGAAGGATGCGCCGACTTGATGACGCAATGGCGCGTGGCATCGACAAAGGCCGCCTTGCGCTGGGCGTAGTTGCCCCAGAGGATGAAGACCACCGGGCGCGGCGAGGCATTGACTTCACGGATCACCGCATCGGTGAACTGCTCCCAGCCCTTGCCCTGGTGCGAGGCGGCGCGGCCCGCCTCGACGGTGAGCACGGCATTGAGCAGCAACACACCCTGCCGTGCCCAGGCTTCGAGGTGGCCGTGGCGCGGCGTGGCAATGCCGAGATCGCTTTTCAGTTCCTTGAAGATGTTGACGAGGGACGGTGGTGGCGCCACGCCCTCACGCACCGAGAAGCACAGGCCATGCGCCTGGCCTTCACCGTGATAGGGATCCTGGCCGATGATGACGACACGCACCTGGTCGCGAGGCGTTGCGTCAAGGGCATGGAACCAGTCGTTGCCCCTGGGGAAGATGCGCTTTCCGGCTTCGCGCTCGGCAACAAGAAAATCCTTGAGCGCTGCCATGTAGGGCGCATCGAATTCTTTTTGCAAAACGGCAAGCCAGGAAGGATCGAGTTTCACCATGTGCCGCAAGATGTCCTGCGGCAGGTGCAATGGCAAGCAGGCGTGTATGCGCTGGTTGGTATGCTCAGGCGGCGCGGCGCGTTCCGGTGGGCGAGACATTGAGCAGGCGGGCCAGTCGCTCGATCAGATGGATCTCGAAGTGGTGGCTCATGCCGTCAGACAGGCTGATGCGGACTGCGGCCGCGAGCACTTCCTGGCGAAAGGTGACGTCAGACTTGAGCTTGAGCAATGTGGCGCAGGCGAGAATGGCGCTGTCCGAGCGGTGAGCGGTGCTGGCACGGGAGATCAGCCGGTTGAGCCGCGTGCGCGAAATGCTGAAGAGCTGGCCCAGTTCGGCAACGAGGCTTGTAACTTCTGCCTTGTGGATGGTGTAGTCGGCCGGCAGCACCGAATAGAGCAGGATGGCGGTTGCCAGTTGAAGCTGGTTGCCGGCCGTCGCGTCCGTCCTGGGTGGGCGGCCAAGTTCGCTGAGCAGCCTGTCGATCATCATGGTGTCCTGCCTCCCGTCCCGCGCAACAACGTGCACTCTAGGCGCTGGCAGTTAAGGCACCTTTAATGCGCTGCGCCATTCCGCTACAGGAGGGCCATGCAGCAAGGCGGCAAACCGGCAAGTGACTGGAACCCGAAAGCCTATCTGGGCTTTGCTGCCGAACGCGCCCAACCGGCCCTCGACCTCATTGCGCGGTTGCCGAACCGCGCGCCCCGGCACATCAGTGATCTCGGCTGCGGCCCGGGCAACTCCACGGCCATGCTCATGCAGGCCTTTCCTGGTGCTGACGTGGCAGGCTTCGACAGTTCACCGGCGATGATTGCCGCGGCGCGCAAGGCGGTGCCGGGCGCGCTCTTCATGGAAGCGGATGTCGCCAACTGGATGCCGTTGCCGGGCACCGATCTTGTTTTCTCCAATGCCCTGTTCCAGTGGCTCGGTGACCGTGACAACGTCATGCGGCGCATCTTCTCGGCGCTGCAGGGTGGGGCCACGCTGGCGGTGCAGATGCCCGACAATCTCGGCGAACCAAGCCACAGGCTGATGCGCGACGTGGCAGAGCAGGGACCGTGGCGGCAAAAATTGTCAGGTGCCCTGACTGCGAGGCGGCCACTGCTGGACGAGGTCGGCTATTACGACCTGCTGCAACCGCTCACGCAGCAGTTCCATGTCTGGCGCACGACCTATGTGCACGCGCTCGACGGTCCGCAGGCCATCATCGCCATGCTGGCCACGACCGGCCTCAAGCCGTTCCTCGAGCCATTGTCGGAAAAGGAACGGGAGGCGTTCCTCGCCGATTATGCGGCGCGACTCGCACAACACTACCGGCCGAGCCATGACGGCAAGGTGCTGTTGCGTTTCCCGCGCCGTTTCATCCTGGCGGTTCGCGCCTGAACGGCGCGGGGCCTCACGTCCTGTCGCGGAGATAATTCAGGAGAGCGACAACGTCGCCATTGTTGCGGTTGATAATCCCGACAAAGGTCGAGCGCATCTGGCCCGCAAGCCAGACCGACGAGACATTGACGTCCCTGAGGCGTCCACCATCAACGCGGAATATGATCTTGCGGCCGCCATTGGCCTCGGCGGTGATCGTGCTGCCGGAACAGGAGACGATCCTCAGGCCTTCCGCCTTGAAGCGATCGGCGTATTTCGCCATGACCTTGCCCATGAAGGCGCGCGAAAGCTGAAGGTATTCGGCTTGCTGAGCGGGTGTCAGCTTCTTGCGGTGCGGCCCCAGCGCGAACATGGCGATGGCCCGCACATCGGCGTGACGGCTGGCGGCACTCAAGAATGCGCTCGCTGATCCGGAACGGGCTGCGACGGTGAAAGCCTTGCCGGCGCTCATCACCACGCCTTCGCCCGGACAGGCCTGCGCTGTTGCTGACATGACAAGCAGACCGAGACAAAGCGCGCCTGCGCCACTCATTGTGCTTTTCATTTTTGTTGTCCGACGTTTCCGTGCCCTGTTGCGATGATGCTCTCATGTGGAGAGTTTCGCAAGCGGTAGCGGGTAGCAAAACGGACAATGCCGCGAAGGAACTTCACGGCATTGTCACGATAGATGTGCAAGATATTGGAAAGCTGCGGCTACTTGCGCTTGCTCCACCAGCCACCCTTCTTTTCGGATGGCTCTGCCTGGAC
>CAZUKI010000042.1:0-11558 GCA_964620785.1 uncultured Aestuariivirga sp. | reverse complement strand
CTGTCGCGATTCTCACCGGAGCCATTACGGTCACGGCGGCCACGGTTGCGGCCAAAACGGTCGCGGCGTCCGCGGCGGCGTTCCTCGCCGCCTTCGCTCCGTTCCTCGCCACCTTGCGGGTTGTCATCCGAGGTTACGGCTTCGGCTGGTTCGGCATCGGCAGCAATGACGGTTTCGGCAGCCTCGTTCTCAGGCTCGCCGTCACCTGTTTCGGCGCGGGTTTCATTGGCCTCTTCACGTTCGTCAGCATCGCCGTTGCTCTCGGCGTCGCGGCTGGCGGATTGGCGTTCGTCGCGGTCATGTCCGCCACGGCGTCCACCCCTGCGGCCACGGCGGCGGCGGCGGCGGCCGTTTTCAGGCTGCTCGCCGTCATCGCTCGCGGCAGGGCCTGCGGCTTCGGCGTCGTCGGCCACTTCGGCTTCGGCGCTGCTGGCAGCAAGGTCTTCCTCGGGTTCGTCCTCGAAGGCCGAATCAATCCGGACCGGGGCCGCAGCGACGACACGGCGCGGCGCGACCTGGCGGTCATGGGCGCGTTCGATGCTGTGCTGGGTGCCCTTCATGTCGCCCAGTGCCGGCACCACGAAAATGGTGATGCCATAGGTCTGTTCGAGGGCGAGCAGGCTGTCGCGCTTTTCATTGAGGAGATAGGAGGCGACTTCGCGGGCGCAGGTCACCGTGAGGTTCTCCGCCCGCTTCAGCAGCCAGTCCTCGATGGCGCGGATGACGCCAAGGGCGCAGGAGGCAACCGAGCGCACCATGCCGCGGCCTTCGCAGTGCGGGCAGGTGCGGAAGGTGCCTTCGATGAGGCCCGGCCTGAGGCGCTGCCGCGACATTTCCAGAAGGCCGAAATGGCTGATGCGGCCCACCTGGATGCGGGCGCGGTCATGCTTCAGGGCTTCCTTGATGCGGCGCTCAACCGCCCGGTTGTTGCGGTTCTCCTCCATGTCGATGAAGTCGATGACGATCAGTCCGGCAAGGTCGCGCAGGCGCAACTGCCGCGCAATCTCGTCGGAGGCTTCGAGGTTGGTCTTGAGGGCCGTGTCCTCGATCGAGTGTTCGCGCGTCGCCTTGCCCGAGTTGATGTCGATGGAGACCAGCGCTTCCGTCTGGTTGATCACCAGATAGCCGCCCGAAGGCAGGGTGACAGTCGGCGAGAACAGCGCGTCGAGATGGGCTTCGACCTGGAAGCGCGTGAACAACGGCTTGTTGTCAGTATAGAGCTTCACGTTCTTGGCGTGGGACGGCATGAGCATTTTCATGAAGTCCTTGGCCTCGCGATAGGCCTCATCGCCCTCGACGATCACCTCGTCCACGTCCTTGGTGTAGAGGTCGCGGATCGAACGCTTGATGAGGTTGCCTTCCTCATAGACAAGGCAGGGCGCCTGCGATTGCAGTGTCAGGTCGCGCACGCTTTCCCAGAGGCGCAGCAGGTAATCGAAGTCGCGCTTGATCTCGGGCCTGGTGCGCTGGGCGCCGGCGGTCCTGACGATCAGGCCCATGCCCTGCGGCACTTCCACGTCGCGCGCCACTTCCTTGAGGCGGCGGCGGTCACCGGCGTCGGTGATCTTGCGGGAAATACCACCGCCACGGGCGGTGTTGGGCATCAGCACGCAATAGCGCCCGGCCAGCGACATGTAGGTGGTGAGTGCCGCGCCCTTGTTGCCGCGTTCTTCCTTCACGACCTGCACCAGCAGGATTTGGCGGCGCTTGATGACTTCCTGGATCTTGTAGTGGCGGCGGCGCGGCTGGCGACGCTCGCGGCGACGGGGAACTTCTTCCAGTGCGTCCTCGGCACCAACCGAATCAACCTTCTGGGCCTCGGCGTCTTCCTCGATGGCGACAAGTTCGCCGGTCGCGGCGGGGGCGCCGTTGCTCTCTGTGGTGGTAGCGTCGGGTGCCGGGGTTTCGCCTTCCTCCGAGCTTTCGGTTGCGGTTGCTTCCGAGCTTATGGACGGCAGGGGTTCGGCATCAAGCGCCCGGACTTCGGGCTCCTCTGCGGCGGGAGCATCCTCGGACGCGGCTTCGAATGCTTCCGTGGAGGCATCTTCCTGCTCACCGTTGTCCTGGTCATTGCCATCGCTGCCAGTGTCGCTGCCATTGCCGTTATCGTCACCGGACTCGCCGTCGTCTTCATCATCGTCCTCGGCTGCGGCCGCGGCTTCTTCCTCTTCCTGTTCCTTGATGAGGGCCAGGCGGTCGGCAATCGGGATCTGGTAATAATCCGGATGGATTTCCGCGAAGGCCAGGAAGCCGTGGCGGTTGCCGCCATATTCAACGAAGGCTGCCTGGAGCGACGGCTCCACGCGGGTTACCTTGGCGAGATAGATGTTGCCCTTGAGGGGTTTGCGGGCCGCGCTTTCGAAATCGAATTCTTCAATGCGGCTTCCGCGGGCCACCACGACGCGGGTTTCCTCGCGCTGGCTGGCATCGATGAGCATCTTGCTGCCCATGGTCGTTATTCCTTTGTGCGGCAAGCACACGCGCAGTAGCCCGGTTGACGTCCGGCCTTATGCAACCCGTGAAAACTGGCGGCTTGCCTTCAGAAGGGGAAAGGAAATCCAATGTCCATCGTAGCGCGGCTTTGCGGCCAATCCTGGCTGTCGCGGTTGCTCTGACGCCTTGTGTCGTGGCTTGGATCATTTCCCGTGTTTCAATGTTACCCAGGCTGCGCCCAGGCGGCTCAACTCATGTGCTCGGCCGGTCGGTGGTTCCTTCCCACCGGGATTAGGCCGCGAGGTCCGCATGAACCTCTGAACGCAACGAGCAGGCTGCTTGCCACAGCGGGCCGGACACCTGAAAGTTGCGAAACCGTCGCCTCCACAAGCCAAGGCCACTCAGACGTTTGGCCGGGAAGTCCCTGCCTTTGTAGGGAGCCTGCCCGCCGCTGGCAAGTGCCTAGCGGGGGGAGGGTTTAGAAACGCTCTCGACACCAATAGTTAACTACACCCCGCTAGGCTTGGGCCAGAGTTCAGGCCGAGCAATTTTATCGTGTTTTATCAATCTGTTAGACTTGAATCATGGGAGCGCTGCAGGGGGCTGGCCGGGCAGTTCGCGGGGCTTTTCCTGCTGGTGGCGGCCTGCCTTGGCCTGCTGGCGGGCGAGGGGCTGGCAAAATCTCCGTTGGTGTCGGGCATCAGGATCGAAAAAACCGGAAACGCAACCCAGGTGACGGCTGAGTTGTCCACCGTTACGGACTTCAACGTCGATACAATCACAGGTCCATATCGGGTGGTCATTGCAATCCCAGGTGCAGCGTTTGACCTGCCTTCCGGCATTGGCCGCAAGGGCCGCGGACTGGTCAGGCAAATCCGCTATGGCAAGTCGCCCGAGGGGCAGTCGCAGATCGTTCTCGACACCACGGGCCCTGTGACAGTCGAGAAGTCTTTTTCCACCGGTCCCAGCGGCAAGCGCAAGGCGCGGATCATTGTCGAACTGGCGGCCACCACGCCGGAAATCTTTGCGCAACTGCAGGACCGGGAGAAACCCGAGGCCGAGGTCAAGCCGGCGGCGGCAGAACCGTCCACCGGCCAGGAGGCTTCCTCTCCCGAGCTGACGGCAAGCCTGCCCCTGTTCTGGCCACGGTCGCTGCTGGAATCGCCGCAGCGGGCCCGCAGGGTGATCGTCATCGACCCGGGCCACGGCGGCATCGACCCGGGCGCTGTCAGTCCGCACAAGACCAAGGAGAAGGATGTGGCCTTCGCCTTTGCCAATGCGCTCAAAAGCGCCCTGGAAGGGGCCGGGCAGTTTGATGTGCGCCTGACGCGCGACAGTGACACGTTCGTCACGCTGCGTGACCGGGTGAAGTTCGCGCAGGCGGCACGCGCCGATCTCTTCATCGCCATCCATGCCGATACGTTGCGCGGCCAGACCGTGACAGGCACAACCCTCTACACATTGTCCGAGACGGCATCCGATGCCGAAGCAGAGGCGCTGGCCCGCAAGGAAAACAAGGTGGACATGATCGCCGGGCTTGACCTTGGCGAGCAGAATCCACAGGTCGCCGACATTCTCATCGATCTGGTGCAACGCGAATCAAAGAATCACGCCGTGCTGTTTTCGCGCAAGGCACTCGACCAGCTTCATGGCATCACCACCATGACCGGCAAGCCGCTGCGCTCGGCAGGCTTCATGGTGCTGAAGGCACCCGATGTGCCGTCCGTGCTCATAGAACTCGGCTATCTTTCCAATCCCGACGATGAAAAGAAACTGCTGTCGCCCGCCTGGCGCAAGAAAATGTCAGAGGCGCTGACCCGCGCCGTGGTTCGTCATTTCGCCGAAGCCAGCGTTGCCGCCGCGTCGCCATAATTCAGACATAACCAAAGACGGTTTGGCACGGCTGACGCCGGGCTATATGTAGGCGAAGACGGCGCTTGACGGCCCGCTCTCAATGGACGGATTTGATGCTTCGATTTCTAGGCTGGGTGTTCACGGCGTTCTTCATGGTTTTCGTGGGGCTTGCTGGCGCAGCACTCTACGTGATCTGGGACGTCTCCAAGGACCTGCCCGACTACAAGCAGCTTGCGGCCTATGAACCGCCGGTGATGACGCGCATGCATGCGGCGGATGGTTCGCTGCTTGCGGAATTCGCCGAACAGCGCCGGCTCTTCGTGCCGATCTCGGCGGTGCCGAAGAAGCTGGTGGAGGCCTATCTCTCGGCCGAGGACAAGACCTTCTATGAGCATGCCGGCCTTGACTGGCGCGGCATCACTGCCGCCGCCATCCGCTATGCACAGGTCAAGGTCATGGGCCAGCAGGGCCAGATCATCGGCGCCTCGACCATTACCCAGCAGGTCGCCAAGAACTTTCTTCTCGGCAACGAGCAGACGCTGACGCGCAAGCTCAAGGAGGCGCTGATCGTGCAGCGCATCGAGGCGTCCTTCACCAAGGACCAGATCCTCGAACTCTATCTCAACGAAATATTCCTTGGCCTCAACACCTATGGCATTGCCGCGGCGGCCCTCAACTATTTCGGCAAGTCGCTCGACGAACTGAGCATTGATGAGATGGCCTATCTCGCGGCGCTGCCCAAGGGGCCCAACAACTATCACCCCTTCAAGTTCACCAAGCGCGCCATCGAGCGGCGCAACTGGGTGCTCGGGCAGATGTTCGAGAACGGCTACATCACCGAAGCCGAAATGAAGGAAGCACAAGCCAAGCCGCTCAATGTTTCGCCGCGGCCGTTCGGAGCGCAGCTTTTTGCTGCCGAAGGCTTTGCCGAGGAGGTGCGTCGCGACCTCGTGCAGATGTATGGCAAGGAAGCGCTGGGCAAGGGCGGTTATTCGGTGCGCACCACGCTGGAGCCGAAGCTGCAGATCTTCGCCCGCCAGGCGCTGGCCCGTGGCCTCATCGATTTCGACCGCAAACGCGGCTATCGCGGTGCTATCAAAAAGGTGGTGCTCGACGGTTCCGACTGGGCCAAGAAATTCGGGGACCTGAAGGCACCTGACGATGTGAAGCCCTGGAAGCTCGCCATCGTTCTCAATGTCAGCGATGACGGCGCCGACATCGGCCTGCAACCGCTGAGCCTGCCAAATGGCGCGCTGGCGGAAGAACGGCAGACAGCACGCATTCCGCTCGAGTTGATGAGTTGGGCGCAGGCCTATGAGGACGGCACCAAGCTCGGCAAACCAGTCACCAAGGCCGGGCAGGTGGTGGCGGAGGGCGACATTGTCTATGTGGCGCCATCGGCCGACCCGCAGAAGTGGCATCTCGTGCAGGTGCCAGACGTTGAAGGCGCGCTGATCGCCATGGACCCGCACACGGGCCGCGTTCTGGCGATGGTCGGCGGCTTCACCTATTCCGGCAGCCAGTTCAACCGCGCGACGCAGGCCATGCGCCAGCCTGGTTCATCATTCAAGCCGATCGTCTATGCCGCGGCCCTCGATAACGGCTACACGCCATCCTCCGTCATCCTCGATGCGCCGGTCGAGTTCAAGCTTACCAACGGCAAGATCTGGCGGCCCAAGAACTACACGGAAAAATTCTATGGCCCATCGACATTGCGGCGCGGCATCGAGCAGTCGCGCAACGCCATGACGGTGCGCCTTGCCAGCGAACTCGGCATGACGCGCATCGCCGACCTGGCGCAGCGCCTTGGCATCTATGACCGGATGCCGCGGCACCTCGCCAATGCGCTGGGCTCTGCCGAAACCACGCTGCTGCGCATGACAACGGCCTACAGCATGTTCGCCAATGGCGGAAAGAAGATCGAGCCGACCTTCATCGACCGCATCCAGGACCGCCGTGGCAAGACCATCTGGCGGCATGACAAGCGCGACTGCACCAACTGTTCCGCCGATGCCTATGTCGATGGCATGGTCGAGCCGGAATTCCCCGATGTGCGCGAGCAGGTGATGAACCCCTACACGGCCTACCAGATCACCTCGATGCTTGAAGGCGTCGTGCAGCGCGGCACCGGCAAGAAGATGCTGGCGCTCGGCAAGCCGGTTGCCGGCAAGACCGGGACCACCAATGACGAACGTGATGCCTGGTTCATCGGCTACACGCCGGACCTCACGGTGGGTGTCTATATCGGCTATGACAATCCCAAGCCCATGGGCAAGCGGCGGACAGGCGGCGAGCTTGCTGCGCCGGTGGTTGAGGACTTCATGAAACTCGCCCTCAAGGACAATGCCGCCATTCCCTTCCGCGTGCCGCGGGCCATCGAGCTCATTCCGATCAACGCAGTGAACGGGCGCCGCGCGGTCTTTGGTGATCCGGGGGTGATTCTCGAGGCGTTCAAGCCGGGTGACGAACCGCCAGCCAACACCCGTGTCGTCGGCCAGACGGCCAGCATCGACAATGTCGAGGCGGGCGAAGGTGTCGTGCTCGTCCCGGCGCAACCGCGCAACCAGTCGGAGCAGCAGGGTGGCAATCAGGGCGGATTGACGGAAGGCGGCGACAGTCTCTATTGAGCCTGAAACAAACGCCAGGAACACACATGCGCGCTGAAACGACCAAGATCATCGACGAGATCGAGCAGTCCCTTGGACTGCTGAGGAGGCATCTTTGACTGGGACAAGTCGCTTCGTGATCTCGCTGAACTGAACGCCAGGGCGGAAGACCCGGCGCTCTGGAACGATCCCCAGAAGGCACAGGAGGTCATGCGCCGCAGGCAGGACCTCGACAACCGCATCTCCTCCATCCGCCGCATCGAGCAGGCAATCGCCGATAACAGCGAGCTTATCGCCATGGGCGAGGCAGAGGGCGACCAGTCGATCGTCACGGAGGCCGAGAAGGCCATTGGCGGCCTGAAAAAGGAAGTCGCGGCTGCCGAACTGGACGCTCTCCTGGCCGGAGAGGCCGACGGCAATGACAGCTACCTGCAAATCAACGCCGGGGCTGGCGGCACCGAGAGCCAGGACTGGGCCTCGATGCTGATGCGCATGTATGTGCGCTGGGCCAACCAGAGCAAATACAAGGTTGAAATTCTCGACCAGCATGACGGTGAAGAAGCCGGCATCAAGTCGTGCACGCTGCAGATCAAGGGCCACAATGCCTATGGCAAGCTCAAGACCGAGAGCGGCGTGCATCGGTTGGTGCGGATCTCGCCCTATGATTCAAACGCCCGCCGCCACACTTCGTTTGCTTCGGCCTGGGCCTATCCGGTGATCGACGACAACATCGACATCCAGATCGCCGACAGCGACCTCAAGGTCGATACCTACCGGGCCTCGGGGGCTGGTGGACAGCACGTCAACACCACGGATTCGGCGGTGCGCATCACCCATGTGCCGACCGGCATCATTGTCGCCTGCCAGGCAGAACGCTCGCAGCACAAGAACCGCGCGACCGCCATGAAGATGCTGAAGGCCAGGCTTTATGAACTGGAACTGCAGAAGAAGCAGGAGAAGGTCGACGCCGCCAACGCCAAGAAGACGGACATCGGCTGGGGCCACCAGATCAGGTCCTATGTGCTGCAGCCCTATCAGCTCGTGAAGGACTTGCGCACCGGCCACACCAGCACGAACCCCGATGCTGTGCTTGACGGCGATCTCGAGGATTTCATCCAGTCGTCATTGGCGCACCGCGTGTTTGGCGGTGACGATGCGCCTGTCGAGGATATCGAATAATCAGCTGTTCGAGGTGATGACGCGCAGCTTCTGGCGCTCGGCTTCGGCAGGCTTTGCCTCAGCATCGATGTCAGACGATGGTGCGTCGACAGTCAGCTCGTTGGTGCGAAACTGGTTCTGCTGCACGATCTGCGGGCTGTGGCGGATGGCGCCGTCAACATAGGCACCGGGCTCGATGCTGATGGTTTCGTTGTAAACATCGCCTTCGATGTGGGCGCCGGCATAGATGTAAACCGCGCCGCCCTGGATGGGGCCCATGACGCGGCCACGAATGTGGATGATCTCGCCCGAGATATCGCCATAGACGACGCCATAGCGGTCGATTACGCAAAGTTGGGCCCTGACGCGGCCGCGGATGGAACCATCGATGTGAAGTTCACCATCGGAGACGACATGGCCTTCAAGCGTGGTGTTGCGACCGACATAGGACGGCTCGACACTCACCTTCATGGCAGAGGTATTTCCGGCCTGCTTGCGTTTACTTTTGAAGAACATACGCATTCTCTCCGTTAACGACGCAAGCAGGGCCGCCTCGGCCTGCGTCGGGCATAAGGATCAGGTGAAGAATACTGGCCATGCCACTGATTGTCACTGCAAAACTTCGCTCGAGGGACGTTAAGGCTGCCTTTCTTTCGACATGCTTACCGGGCCATAAGGGTTTGTCATGGAAGTAAAAAGATGGCACCTATTGCTCGTCGGCTCCGCTTGAGTCCGTGTGGCAGGGGACGGTCCAGCACGTGAAGTCAAAACCAGCAAAGATTGCCGCGTTTATTGCGATCTGGGCACTTGGAATCTCAGTTGTTGCTTTGGCGGGCCTTTACTGGCGGCTGTCGCAGGGACCGATTGCGCTGTCGTTCCTCGGAAACTCCATTGAAAACGCCGTCAATGCGCAATTGCCCGGGCTCAGGATCTCGCTTGGTGAAACCGAGGTAGAGCTTGATGCCAAGACCCTGACACCACATGTCCGTACGCGGAACATCGTGCTCAGGGACCCGGACGGACAGGTGCTTGCCGCAGCCCCCAGGGCCGGCGTGGCGCTTGATACGACGCGGTTGTTGCGCGGCGTGGTCTCGGTCACCCAACTCGAACTCATCAACCCGGAAGTCAGTGCGCGGCGCAGCCTCGATGGCTCGGTGTCGCTGGGCATTCAGAACCAGGCGGCCAGCCCGGACCAGGAAGTCGTCGTTGACGGCACGGAAGCGGGCTCCTTCGAGAACGAAGTGAAGCCGCCGGATGCTGGCCAGGAACCCTCGCAGGTTCAGCAACTGGCGCTGTCGGGGCGCAAACTTCTGACCATTCTGGATACGGGCGGGCAGGACGGCGCGCTGTCGCTTCTCGAAGAAGTGCGCATCAGCAACGGTTCGCTGCGCTTCTTTGATGAAGCCAACGCCGCCACATGGTTTGCGCCGCAGGCCGATCTGGCGTTCCGCCGCACTGAAGGCGGCTTCGTGGTTGCCGCGAAGGCCAGCGTCAACAGTGGTGGTGCGCCCTGGACCATCGAGGCCGCGGCAACCTACCGGCGCGAGGCCAATGACTATACGGCCAATGTCGCCATCGGCAATTTCGTGCCCGCCAATGTCGCCGATGATGTCTATGCCCTGTCGCAGTTCGCGCGTGTCGATCTTCCGTTCACCGGCAATATCGAAATCGATGCCACGGAAACCGGCACAATCACCAGGGCCACGGGCCAACTTTTCGCAGGGGCCGGACGAATTGCCCTTCCCGACTATCTGGCCAAGCCCATTGAAATCGGCGAAGCCTCGTTCCGGGTGAATTATGCGGGGCCCAATTCGGCAATCGAGATTGCCGAGTCATCGATCCTGATGGCCGGGTCAAGGGCCGATGTGAAAGGCAGCTTTACGCCCCACTACGAGAGCGACGGCAGGCTGGTGTCTTTCGGCTTCGACCTGCAGTCGGACAACGCCAGCGTCGATACCACTGCGCCTGACCCGGACTTCGTCAACCGCGTGGACTTCAAGGGGCTTGCTTCGGTCGAGCAGCAGCGTGTGGACATCAATGACCTCATCGTGCTCTCGGGGAATTCCGGCGTGCGACTGCGCGGCGTCATCATGGCTGGCGAGCAGTCGCCGGGCATCAATGTGGCCGGGCGCATGCGCAGTGTGTCAGCGGGCCTTCTCAAGAAGCTCTGGCCGCCGGTGCTGGCGCCGCGCACCCGCACCTGGGTGAATGAGAATGTCCAGGCCGGATCGGTCAGCGACGGCACGTTCCAGGTCACCTTCGCGCCCAACGTGCTGGCCAAGGCGCAGGCCGACAAGCAGCTTCCCGACAATGTCGTGGATGTCCAGTTGAACCTCGAGGGTGTGAGGTCGACCTATTTCAAATCGCTGCCGGCGCTCGAGGATGCCTCGGGTGTCGCGCATCTCAAGGACGACAAGTTCGAGCTGGTCATCAATGGCGGCCATGCCATGTTGCCGTCCGGGGCGCAGGCAAATCTGGCCCATGGCCAGTTCAATGCCAGCCAACTGCTTTCAGGTGCCGTTCCTGGCAAGTTCTCCTTTGACATTCGCGGCAGCGTTCCGGCACTTCTGGAATATGCAGGCCAGCCTGACCTCAATCTTGCCGGCTCTGACGCAACGAAGCTTCCCAAGCTCAGCGGCAATGCCCAGGCTCTGGTCGGCCTCGAGCTTCCGTTGATCAAGAATGTGCCGCGGTCAGCCGTGAAGATCACGACCGATGTGAAGCTTGTCGATGCCGGGCTGGCCGCCGTCATGCCGGGCGTTGACCTGACGGACGGGCAGTTCAAGGTGGCGATCACGCCTGAGAATGTTGCCGTGACGGGGCCAGCAAAGCTCAACGGCATTGCCTCGAAGGTTGCCTGGATCAAGCCACGCGGCAATGACCAGGCGAAGGTCGAGATTGAAACGGTGCTCGATGCCAAGCTGCGCTCGAAAATGGGGATCAAGCTCGACGATTTCATGAGCGGCGATGTGCCGGTTAAGGTGTCGGTGGCAGCAGGGGCGGGGAAGGCGCGCGTCATCAATGTCGATGCCGACCTGTCGGACGTGAACATGAAGGTTGCCGCGGCGGGCTGGTCCAGGCCTGCCACATCGGGCACCAGTGCCAGCTTCAAGATTGTGGATGCGGGCAAGGGCGGGGCGCTTTCCGTTGAGGACCTCGTTCTCTCAGGCAAGGGCATCAAGCTGGGCGGGCGTGTCGCACTCAAGCAGGGCGGCGGCTACAGCGTTGTTGATCTCAACGAAGTGCGGCTCGGGGAAGACAATGAGTTCGCGCTGCGGATCGAGCCAACCGATGGGGCGATCAGCATCGAGCTTTCTGGTGACCGCTTCGATGCGCGGCCCTACATCAAGAATCTCATTTCGCCGTCACGGTCGGGTGGCGACGGCAGCGCTGACAACGCCCCCAACGTTACGGGCGGAACCAGGTATGTGGTGCGGGCTAACTTCAACACTGTCGCGGCACACCGTGGCGAGGTGATCAAGGATGTATCGGCGAGCCTGGTGGCGC
>CAZUKI010000041.1:10468-15405 GCA_964620785.1 uncultured Aestuariivirga sp. | reverse complement strand
GTCGATGACAGCGACAGCCAGGAAGAGGTTCTCGTGCGCAACGAGGAATCGGACCTGCGCAACGGCTATCTCAAGGAAGCGCTGGGCAAGCTCACCGACCGCGAGCGCCGCGTCATCGAGGCGCGCAAGCTTCAGGACGATCCGGCGACGCTCGAAGACCTGTCACAGGAATTCGGCGTGTCGCGCGAACGCATCCGCCAGATCGAGGTGCGTGCCTTCGAGAAGTTGCAGAAGGCGGTGCGCAATGCCGCGAACCGCGCCCTCGCAACGCCGCGCAAGGCCATCGAAGCGCCTGCCGTCTAGGCGGAACCAGCCAACTGCACCATTCACCGGCGGGCCCTGCCCGCCGGTTTTCTTTTGGGATTGAGGATTGGCCTACTGGAACAGGTTTGTCTTGGTTTCGGGACCAACGAAAATCTGCACGGCATAGACCTCATCGCCGCGCCGCACCGCCCCGATGGCAACCGTCACATAGCTCATGTTGCCGAGGTTCTTGCGATGCCCGGGGCTTTTGATCCACTGCGCCATGAGCCCCTGCGCCTTCTCGAGGTTGCCCTTGCCCTTCCGCCTGTCGCGGGCGGCGTTTTCCGCCATTGCCGGAAGGAACATGGACTTGCCGAGAATGGCCCGCATCCGTGATTCGAAACCATGCCCGGTGCTCGCCGTATGTCCCATGCTGTTCATCTCGAGGAGGTCGATGGCCTGGGCACGCGCTGCAAGCTGCAGTTCCGGAGCGGCCCGCCCCAGCGGCTTGCGGCCTTTGCTGGCCCGGTAGCTGTTAAGGCCGATGAGGATCGCCTGCTCGACGTCTTCAGCGATGACTGCTCCCTTGGGCGGCGCCGCTACGATGCGCTCAGCAAAGGCCCTGTAGCCCTCTGCCGCTTGGGCAAGGCCCACAAAATGCGGGGACAAAGCAAATACAACTGCACATAGAGCGAAGACTCTCGCAGTCGACCTGAGTGAGAAAATTACAG
The DNA here is from genome assembly GCA_964620785.1 of uncultured Aestuariivirga sp. Classification (GTDB taxonomy): domain Bacteria; phylum Pseudomonadota; class Alphaproteobacteria; order Rhizobiales; family Aestuariivirgaceae; genus Aestuariivirga. Next base: position 14,431 of record CAZUKI010000041.1, on the reverse strand, counting down.
CTTTCTTCATTCTATTGACCAGTTGTTAACCATGCAGACACGAAACAGATGCATCAAGCAACCCAACAGGCGGCATTATACCTTCCATGGATGAGCAGCAACGCGCCGAGCTAGAGGCGCTGCGCCTGCAGAAAGCGCGGCTCGAGAAGGATATTGAGCGACTGCTGACGCTCGATCAACTGACCGGCCTGTACAACAGGACCGCTTTCATCAATCGTGTCGATGCCGCGCTGAAGGTCCGGCAAAACAAGCCGACACAGGCGGCCCTCATCGAATTCTCGGTCTCCGGATTGCCACGCGTCTCAGGTGTGCTGGGCCGCCATGCTGCAGATTATTTCCTGTCGTCGCTGGCGGCACGCCTTAACGCCATGGTGACCGATGGCCAGTTCAGCTGCCGTCTCGACTACAAGAGTTTTGCCCTGTTCATGCCAGAGATCACTGACCCGCTGGGTGCATTGACGACGGCCAAGAACGCCCTCAAGAAACTTGCCGAACCGGTGGACTGGGTTGACCGCAAGATCTCGGTCGAGGTCGGCGCCGGTGTGGCCTTGAGCTCGCAGACGGAAAACGATGCCGAAACGCTTCTTCTGAATGCCGGCCTCGCCTGCCGCTCGGCCAGCGAGCGCGGCGGCCCCGGTTATGCCTTCTTCAATCCGGCGCTTGCCGAAGCCACGCGCCGCAAGCAGGATGTGACCGTGGCGCTGCAGGATGCGCTCGACCACCATTATCTGTCGCTGCACTACCAGCCCTTCTTCAACTGTGACACCGGCGAGCTTACTGGCTTCGAGGCATTGATGCGCCTCAACCACCCGCGCATGGGTGCAATCTCCCCGGTGGAGTTCATTCCGGCAGCTGAATCAGCGGGCCTCATCAGCAAGCTCGGCGGCTGGGCCCTGGCCGAGGCCTGCCGCACCGCATCCCACTGGCCGCAGGACATCGTGGTTTCCGTCAACGTCTCGCCTGAGCAGTTCATGGACGGAAGCCTGATGACCGATGTGCACAACGCACTCGAACTCTCGACGCTTCCCGCCTATCGCCTCGAGATCGAAGTGACCGAAAGCACCATGATGGGCGACATCGACGTCATCCATCCACAGGTGCAGGGATTGCGCGACATGGGCTGCGCCATCGTGCTCGATGATTTTGGCACCGGCTTTTCCAGCTTGAGCTATCTCTGGAAGTTCCCCTTCACCAAGATGAAGATCGATCGGTCCTTCGTGCAGGCCGCCGAGGACCAGCCCAAGGTGCGCGGCATGATCGGCGCCATCATGGACCTGAGCCGCAACCTCGGCCTGAAGGTCACGGCAGAAGGCATCGAAACTTCGATGCAGGCTGCCATGATGCAAGGCTATCACTGCAATTACCTGCAGGGATTCCTCACCGGAAGACCCGTCCCTTCGACGGATGTTGCAGCGATTATCCTGAAACGTTTCGCTGACAAGTTGAAACCGCAGGCAGGAGTCGCGTTACCCACGTTTTCCGGCCAGCGGCTCCACGCCGAATAGGTGTTAGTCCGCGAAGGGATCACGCATCAGGATCGTGTCGTCGCGCTCCGGTGAGGTGGACAGCAGGGCCACCGGACATTCGATCAGCTCTTCGAGAAAGCGTACATACTTCACGGCCTGGCCCGGAAGTGCCGACCATGAGCGCGCGCCTGCCGTGCTGTCGCTCCAGCCTTCGAAGCTCTCATAGATGGGCTCGACGCGCTTCTGCGCCTCTTCGGCGGCAGGGAAACGGTCAATGCGCCTGCCATCGAGCATGTAACCGACCCCGACCTTGATTTCCGGGATGCCGTCGAGGACGTCGAGCTTGGTGAGCGCTATGCCCTGGATGCCGGAGGTCTTGATCGCCTGGCGCACGAGCACGGCATCAAACCAGCCGCAGCGCCGCTTGCGGCCCGTGACCGTTCCGAATTCGCGCCCGCGCTGCCCGATCAGTTCACCGACATCATTGTCCTGTTCCGTCGGAAACGGACCGGAACCAACCCGCGTCGTATAGGCCTTGGCAATTCCCAGTACATAGGAGATGGCGCTTGGGCCAAGACCCGCGCCATTTGCTGCCTGTCCGGCCACCGTGTTCGACGAGGTGACAAAGGGATAGGTGCCGTGATCGATGTCGAGCATGATGCCCTGCGCACCTTCAAAGAGGATGCGGCTGCCACCCTTGCGGTGCTGGTCCAGCAAGTCCCACACCGCATCGGCATAGGGCAGGACCTTCGGCGCGATTTCCTTCAGCTCGGACAGCACTGTTTCTGCCTTGATCTCGGCAACGCCAAGCCCGCGGCGCAAGGCATTGTGGTGGGCGAGCAGGCGCTCGATCTTGGTGCCGATCGTCGTGAGGTCGGCAAGGTCGTTGACGCGGATGGCGCGCCGTCCCACCTTGTCTTCATAGGCAGGCCCGATGCCGCGGCCCGTGGTTCCGATCTTTCCGGCCCCTGCTGCCGTCTCGCGCAGATTGTCCAGTTCCCGGTGCAAGGGCAGGATCAGCGTGGCATTGCCCGCAAGGCGAAGGTTGTCGCGTGAAATCTCGACGCCCTGCCCCTTGAGCTTGTCGATCTCGGCTGACAGCGCCCACGGGTCCACCACCACGCCATTGCCGATGACCGAAAGCTTGCCCGGGCGGAGAATGCCCGAGGGCAGCAGCGACAGCTTGTAGGTGGTGCCGTTGATGACCAGCGTGTGCCCGGCGTTATGGCCGCCCTGGAAGCGGACCACCACATCGGCCCGCTCCGAAAGCCAATCCACGATCTTGCCCTTGCCCTCGTCGCCCCACTGGGCGCCCACCACGGCCACATTCGCCATCGCTTGTTCCTTTTAGACGCGCAAACGGCCCCGCAGGAACAAGTCCCGGGGGCCGTTGACGCCTCTTACAGGATTCCGTTGCCCGCGCAAGCGCGGCGAAAATCAGCTCTTTTCGCGCCCGAAGAGCCAGGAAAACAGCACTGCGCCGATGACCATTCCGGCAATCTGGGCGGCAATGAAGTCTGGCGCGTCAGCTGGGCTTATCCCCGAAAATGTGTTGGTCAAAGACCGAGCGATCGTCACTGCCGGATTGGCAAATGAGGTCGATGCCGTGAACCAGTAGGCTGCGGTGATGTAGAGCCCCACAAGCCACGGGATGGCGCTGCTGTTGTAGCGCAGGCCGCCAAGGATCACGCCGACAAGGCCGAGGGTCGCAACCGCTTCCGCGAACCATTGCGCCGGGCCGGTGCGAAGCTTTTCGGAAAGTGCGACAAGGGGCAGGTCGAACATCAGATGGGCGGCAATCGTGCCCACGATGCCGCCCGCGATCTGCGCCAGCACATATGCGACGAGATCACCGCGCGAAAGCGCGCCCCTGCCGGCGAACATCAGGGAGACTGCCGGATTGAAATGCGCTCCCGACAATGGCCCCAGGATGGTGATGAGGACAACGAGCATGGAACCCGTGGCAAGCGCATTGCAGAGAAGCTGAAGTGCCACATCCTTGCTTAACGTCTCGGCCATGATGCCGGACCCGACGACCGTGGCAACGAGAAGTCCCGTGCCCAGCGCCTCACCCGCGAGCCGGCGTGGCAGGCCAATGCTGTGTGTCATGATCTGGCCGCGCTGCCCTTGCTAGCGCCTTCGAGGGCGCCGATCTCTTTCAGCTTTCTGCCGAGTGACAGCGCGTCGATCTTCTCGAGCGGCAGGTTGACGAAGACGCTGATGCGGTTGCGCAGATGGCGGAACGCCGTTGCGAAGGCACGCTCCTTGTCGATGTCGCTGCCCTCCACCGTGGCTGGGTCTTCCACACCCCAATGTGCCGTCATCGGCTGGCCGATCCAGACCGGACAGGTTTCACCCGCCGCGTTGTCACAGACCGTGAAGACGAAATCCATGCGCGGTGCGCCCGCCTCCGCATACTCGTCCCAGCTCTTGGAGCGATAGCCATCGGTCGGATAGCCATGCGCTTCGAGCGTTCTGATGGCAAAGGGGTTGACGG
>CAZUKI010000041.1:6320-10368 GCA_964620785.1 uncultured Aestuariivirga sp. | reverse complement strand
GGCCGCGAGAATGGCGAGATGGGCAGAAAGCGTGTTCTGCGGCACCATGAGCTGCCGCGCCAGGTCACCCGCTGCCATGCCGTCTCGCTCACCGACCAGGGCCCGGTAGGCGGCAAGACGCGTGTCCTGCGCAAGGGCTTTCAGGGCGTCGATTGCTGCTGTTGATTCCATATATCCAGATTTATGGATATGTGTGACAGCCAGATGACAACAGCCAAAATATCTCCATCGGCGGCAAGCGCCGCCAATGGAGCGGGCCTGACGGTTAGTCCACGAGGCCGACCTGCATGCCTTCCGGCCAGGTGATCTTGTAGCCGGTCTTGAGCACGTTCTCGGCCTTGGGCTCGAGCGTAAAGGCCCAGGAGTTCACGCCCCGCTTCTTCTCGACATTGCGTTCGGTGGGCTCGGTCATGCCCGGCATGTCAACAATCTCGATATCCTTGAGGCTGGCAAAGGGCGTGCGGTCCAGCACCGTCACCGGCATGGCGATGTCGTGAAGGTTCTTGACGCTGATATCCCAGGCTCTCTCCTCGACATTCGAAGAGGTGATGATCCCTTCTTCGCCGGAGAGCCGCTTCACCTCCTTGCGTTCGACCTTGACGAGATCATCGACGCCGAAGCCGAGCTTGGCCGTCTCGGACGGGTTGAGCAGCGGCAGGTAGCCCTGCCCCACGAAAACGCCGTCACGATAGAGATTGACCGCGCCCGGCATCTGCGGACCATCGCCGGTAATTTCAAAGCTCGCTGTCAGATAGGCGTTGGGATCAAGACGCGGCACGGCCACAGCCTCGAGCTTTGCGTCATGTCCGGAACTGCTGATCCTGACCTTCTTCGACTGCCCGCTGTTGTCGATGGTCACCCGGCTGGCGATCACATAATTTGCCTGGAAGCCCGCCATCTGGACCAGGGCCTGTTTCTGCTCGGCACGAATGGCTTCGGCCTTCTTCAGCTTGTCGTCGAGTTTGCCGCCCGCGAACTGTTGCTGCACGGCATCCGCTGCCAATTCACTGGGCGCTGGCGCCATGGCTGGCGCATTGAGGCTTTCCATCATGCTCTGGGCCCGCGCCCGCTCCAGCGCCGCATGGATTTCTTCTTCTTGAATGTCAGGTGCTGCCGTGGAACCGGAAGGCCGCGCCGTGGACAGTGTCAGCGCCACATTGTCCCAGCTTTCACTGGAGGACTGCGTGACTTCGGCACGCCGGATCAGTTCCAGCGCTGACGCCTTGCCCTTGCTGCCGATTGCAAGCTTTGCGTCATAGTAGGGCGACCATGATGCTTCATTGACGCGGTAGCTCACCTTGAGCGTGCCTGAAACGGCAGATGCTGCCTCCACGTTCACCACGACTTCGGTCGAGTATTCATTGCCCGGCGCGAGGCCCGCCAACTGGTTGCCGAGGTCACTCACCTTCTCGTCAATGTCGCGCTGCTTGAGCTGCGCCTGCTGGATATCCCTGGCAAGCCCGGCGAGCCGCTGGCCCACGAGGTCAATGAGGCCTGCGAGCTGCGTGACGTCGATGCCCTTCAGGGTTTCGCTGGTGTTCTGCGGTGTCAGTTGCTTGTCGGCAAGCCCCATCAGGAAGCTGCGCTGGTGATTTGCGTCACCGATCACCGTATCCAGCGCCATGCGCTCATCCTGTAGCGCGCGGATCTGCGCCTCCAGTGCCTTGCGCCGCGTATCGAGATCCGCCGAGCCGACAAAGAGATTGCGCGAGTCAACCGAGGCGATGGCAAAAGCCTTGCCGGCCTCGCCCGCGCCTTCGACACGGATCGACTGCGGATCGATGTTGGCAGGAAGGTCCTTGAGGATCACCTGATGTTCGCCGGCAGGAATCTCTACCGTCGCCGCCCGCACCACATCTGCCCCTTGCAGATAGACGGTGACGGCATCAATCCGCGACTGCGGCGTCAGTTCGATGGCCCAGGCGGGCACGCAGAATGTGCTTGAGAGAAGCAGGGCCGAAAGGCCAAGGCGACGGCTGTTCATGACGTTCCTCCACGATGCTGAATGCGGAATCCGCAATCTGGAGGCGCAATGAATATTGTCTCATCGGCAAATCTGCGGCGCCGTCATGGCAAGATTGCGTTTCCGGCCCGCTCGGTAAATACGAGGAACGGCTGTGCAGCAGCCATTGACCTGTCGGCCGAAGCCCGCTCAAGTGCCTGCGGGGTGCCAAAAGAGACCAAGACATGTTGCCAAGAACCATTCTCATCCAAGCCCTTTTCCTCACCTCCAGTAGCCTTGCCGCCTTGGCCGCAAGCCCGGAGGAAGCCGCCACCATCAAGGCCCGGCTGCAGGCCTATGTGGGCACTGAGCCCGGCGTCGTCGAAGTGGTGCCGCAGGGCAATGGCTATGCCATCACCTTTGATGCCGCCCCCTACATCGCCAAGGCCGCCAGTGCTGATTTCAAGGCGTCTGCCGATCCCTTGACCATGACTGCCGAACCCAAGGGCAATGGCCAGTGGAGCGTTGCCGGCAAGGGCCCCTGGGGCTTTCAGTTCAACGCCCCCGGCAAGGCCAATGTGACCTTGCACGTTGCGGAGCAGGAATGGTCAGGTGTGTTTGACGAAGCCCTCGGCGGTTTTTCCTCCAGCGAGGTAAAGCTCGGCGGCTTCACCTATGACGCCAAAGTCGCTGACCCCGCTGCATCGGGGCCGATCTCGAGCAAATATACCGTTCAGTCGCTCACCATATCCACGACAGCCACTGCCGATGGCAAGGGTGGCGCTGACGGCACCACCAAAGGTTCCGCGAGCGGTGTCAACCTCGAGACAGCAAGCGACGTTCCCGGGCTGCCGCCCGCACTCTCAAGTTACAAGGTGACCGCCGACACGCTGGCCTATGACGCCGAAACCAAGGGTCTGCGCATGCGTGCCCTCCTCGACCTTCTGGCCTGGTTTGTCGCCCACCCCGGCAAGGACTTGATGATCCAGGACCAGGCACAGCTGAAGGAAAAGCTTGCGGACGCATTGCCGGTCTTCACCTCCATCACCAGCAAGGCAAGTTATGGCCCTGTCAACTTCACGAGCACCGCGGGAACAATCGCACTGTCGAAGCTGTCGGGTGACGTCAACATGAACGGCGCCGTCAAGGATGGCTTCCTGCAGGAGCGTTTTGCCCTTGAAGGCATCGCGCCGCCGCCGGGCCTGGTGCCGCCATGGACGCAGGACCTGATCCCGACCAGCCTTGTTGTTGACTTCTCGCTCGCGGGCTTTGATCTCGACACGCCGGCGCGGGCCGCGCTGGCGCAACTGGACCTCAGCAAGGACCCGCCGCTGCCGCCCGCCACCGAACAGACGCTTATCTCGGCGCTTGTTCCCACAAATGCCCTGACCGTGACCTTCGGCGCGAGCGACATCACCTCGCCGACCTACAAGTTGAGCTATGATGGCGCGCTCAACGTGAATCTCGCGGGCCTTCCCACCGGCAAGTTCAACGTCAAAGTTGCGGGCATGGATGCCATCATTGCCAAGGTGCAGGCGGCCGCCGCCACCGATCCTATGGCGCAGCAGGCCATGTCCGGTCTGATCGCCGCCCGGGGACTGGGCAAGGCGGAAGCCGATGGTGCACTGTCCTATGCCATCGACATTCAGCCCATGGCCCAGATCTATGTGAACGGCGTCAATGTCTCAGCGATGGCGGGAGCGCCCTAGTCCCGAGCTAGAACGCCAGCGGCTTTGCCTGCCTGACCTGTGGCAGGTGGCTCACGTCCGACAGCACCGCAGCGGGTATCTCGCCATCCACCTCAACGAGGCAGATGGCATCGCCACCCTCTTCCTTGCGACCGAGGTGAAAGCTCGCCACGTTGATGCGCGCATCACCGAGCAGTGAGCCAAGGGCGCCAATGAAGCCCGGCTTGTCCTGGTTGGTGACATAGAGCATGTGTTTCCCGAAATCGGATTCGAGATCGATGCCCTTGATCTGGATGATCCGTGGTTTGCCATCGGAAAACACCGTGCCTGCCACCGCCCGCTCATAGGCCTCGGTCTTCACGGTGAGGCGGATATAGGTCTCGAAGGCCCCGCGCTGCGTCTGCTTCACCTCATCGAC
>CAZUKI010000041.1:0-6220 GCA_964620785.1 uncultured Aestuariivirga sp. | reverse complement strand
GACGGCATGTTGAGGGCATTGGTCACCGCACCGGTCACCAGATAATCCGCCATCTGCTCGGCAACCTGAAGTGCCACGTTTTCCTGGGCCTCTGTCGTCGAGGCGCCGAGATGTGGTGTTGCCACGACATTTTCCAGTTCAAACAGCTTGTGGCTTGTTGCCGGTTCCACCTCGAACACATCGAGTGCCGCGCCCGCCACCTGCTTTGACTGGAGCGCCTCGTAGAGTGCCTCCTCGTCGACCAGTCCGCCGCGCGCGCAGTTCACGATGCGAACACCCTTCCTGCACTTGGCCAGCGATTCCCGGCCGATGATGTTGCGCGTCTTGTCGGTGAGCGGCGTGTGCAGGGTGATGAAGTCGGAACGGCGGAAGATATCCTCGAGCTCCACCTTTTCCACGCCCAATGCCAGGGCCCGCTCCGGCGACAGGAAGGGATCGAAGGCGATGACCTTCATCTTGAGGCCCAGGGCCCGGTCGGCAACGATCGAGCCGATGTTGCCGCAGCCGACGACGCCGAGCGTCTTGGCAAACAGCTCGACGCCCATGAAGCGGTTCTTCTCCCACTTGCCGGAGCGCGTCGAAGCATTGGCTTCGGGGATCTGCCGGGCCAGCGCCATCATCATTGAAATTGCATGCTCGGCCGTCGTGATGGCGTTGCCGAAAGGCGTGTTCATCACCACGATTCCGCGGCCCGTGGCGGCTGGAATATCCACATTGTCAACGCCGATCCCGGCCCGCCCGATGACCTTGAGGCGCGTTGCCACAGCGATGATCTTTGGTGTGACCTTGGTGGCCGAGCGAATGGCCAGCCCGTCATAGTCAGGAATCGCTGCCAGCAGCGCATCCTTGTCCTTGCCGAGGTCTGGTTTGTAGTCAACGTCTACGCCGCGATCACGGAAGATCTGCACGGCGGTTTCGGACAGCTTGTCGGAAACGAGTACACGCGGTTTCATCTGAATTGATCCTGTCTGGAGAGATTAGGCGGTTGTGGCTTCGGCGAGGACTTTGGCATGGGCCCAGTCCAGCCACGGCAGCAGCGCTTCAAGGTCGGAGGTCTCGACCGTGGCGCCACACCAGATACGCAAGCCAGGCGGCGCATCGCGATAGCCGTTGATGTCAAAGGCAACGCCCTCCTTGTCGAGGAGCTTTGCCATCTTCTTGGGAGTATCCTCTGCACCATCGAGCGTCAGGCAGACTGAGGTGTTCGAACGCGTTGCCGCTTCCTGCGCAAGATGATGAGCAAAGCCGCGCGCCGCGATCCAGCGGTCGATCACCGCCGCGTTCGCATCGGCCCGCGCCCTGAGTGCCGCAAGGCCGCCCAGGGCCTTGGCCCAATCCAGCGCCACGATGTAGTCCTCGACGCAGAGCATGGACGGCGTGTTGATGGTTTCGCCTTCGAAGATTCCGGCGATCAGCTTTCCGCCACTCGTCAGCCGGAAGATCTTGGGAAGTGGCCAGGGCGGGACATAGCTTTGCAGGCGCTCGACGGCACGCGGCGACAGGATGAGAACACCATGAGCGCCCTCTCCTCCCAGCACTTTCTGCCAGGAGAAGGTCACCACATCGAGCTTTGAAAAATCCATGTCCTGGGCGAAAGCCGCTGAGGTGGCGTCGCAAATGGTCAGGCCCTCGCGGTCGGCGGGAATCCATTTGGCGTCGGGCACGCGGACGCCAGATGTCGTGCCGTTCCATGTGAAGACCACGTCACGCGAGAAAGCCGCCTGCGCGAGATCGGGAAGCTTGCCATAGGCCGCCGTGAACTTGCGCACGTCCTTGAGCTTGAGTTGCTTGAGAATGTCCGAGACCCAGCCCTCGCCGAAGCTTTCCCAGGCGAGAACATCCACGCCGCGCGCGCCCAGCAGCGACCACAGCGCCATCTCGACAGCGCCCGTATCGGAAGCGGGAACGATGCCGATGAGGTGGCTGTCAGGAACCTGCAGCACCTCGCGCGTCAGCGTGATGGCGCGCTTGAGCTTGGCCTTGCCTTCGCTTGAACGGTGCGAGCGGCCAGTCAGGGCATCTTTGAGGTGGTTGGGGGCCCAGCCTGGAATCTTGGCACAGGGGCCGGACGAAAATTGCGCATTGACCGGGCGCAACGCCGGTTTCGGTATCGTCATCAATGTCTCCATCCTTGCAGATGGACTGGCCCTCGGTGGGGAGGGCTAGCCCGGCGACGCTCTTGCTACAGAATGCGTCGCTTTGCAAGAAGGGAATCTCTCAAAGGAAAATGCGCCTCCAGACCAAAGCCCGAAAGCGCATTTTCTCGCTGACCAAACTCGATCGCCGGCCAGAACTTTTTTGTGTGCCTGAAGTGCTAGAACTTCACGCGCATGCCGACTGTGCCCTGGTGTTCCTGGGTGTTGTCGCCGGGAACATTGATGTTGCGGTAGCGGTAGCCGACGTCGATATCGAGATTGTCGGTCAGGCCGATCGCCACACCGGCGGCAGCGCCGAGAGCAAGACCGTCCTCGTCAGAGGCAAGTCCGGAGCCATTGACCCAGCCCCAACCGATGCCGGCGCCCACATAGGGCGTGAACATCGTGTCGTTCTTCCAGTCGAGGTAGCCGTTGGCGAGAACCGTGGTCGTCGAGATCTTCGCACCCGGCGCGATGGTGTAGTCACCGCTCCAGTCCGCCGTTACGTCGGCGCGGAAGAAGTCGTTGAACTGATAGCCAACACCGCCGCCCGCGACGAAGTTGTCGTCATTGCTGGCACCCTTCACGTCAAGGATCGACCAGCCAATGTCACCACGCAGGTAGAGCCCGATCAGCGAAGGATCCGCCGGGGCAGGCGTGCTGAGATCTGCCGCCTGGGCCCCAACTGCCACTGGCAGCATCGCTGCGCTGGCGATCAAAATGGCCCTGAAAAACTTCATGTCGTCACCTCTTGAATATCTTTGAGCTTGCATCCGTCTGGAGCTTTTATGGCTGTCCGATGGGGCGGCGACCGGGCTGCAAATTGGCCGCTTTGTGGCGGAAATAATATGTGTCCTTTGCGCAACGCCATTCTGTGCGAGCGCTACACAACGCATTGCACAGGCGTTAACCATGCGCCCCTGAAACGAGCAAAAAATGCCCTATCGCGTCACATTGCTGGACTGGTTGTTGCTGGCGGGCCTGGTGGTCTGCTGGGGCTCGTCCTTCGTCATGAGCAAAGTGGCCCTCTCCCATGTCTCACCGGAATGGATCGCAGCGGCGCGCCTGGTGATCGGCGCCGTGATTCTGCTGGCCGTCACACTTGCCAAGGGCGGCTTGCCACCACGCAGGTTTCTGGCGGCCTATGGCTGGCTTGGCCTTGTCGGCAATGCCGCGCCATTCTTTGCCATCACTTGGGGCATGCAATTCATCACCTCCGGTGTGGCCGGCCTGCTCATGGCCACCATTCCGCTCATCATCATCGTCATGGCGCACTTCCTGCTGCCGGGAGAAAAGTTGACTGCCCCGCGCGTTGCCGGATTCATCCTGGGCTTCATCGGCATCATCGTTCTCATGGGCCCTGACAAGCTCCTCGATTTCAGGGGACATGGCATGGAACTGATCGGCCAGCTTGCCGTTGTCGCCGGCTGCGTCATGTATGGCGTCAATTCCATAACTGCCAAACGCATCAACCTGCCGGGCACAGTGGCCGTGGCGGCCGGCGTTCTGCTCGCCGGCGCAATTCTTGCTACAGCAGGCGCACTTGCAACCGCGCCTTTCACGCTCCACGAAGCCCCGGCATCAACACTTCTCGCGCTCTTTGGCCTTGGCCTTTTCCCAACCGGAATTGCCACGGTGCTCTGGTTCAAGGCAGTTGAACGCACCAGCCCCACCTTCACCGCCATGAGCAACTATCTCGTGCCGATCTTCGCGCTCTGCTTCGGCGCACTCACGCTCGGTGAGCATATTGGCTGGAACGTGCTGGCAGCACTGCTCCTCGTTCTTGCCGGAATTTTCGTGAGCCGCAGGAAATCCGTACCTACGCCGCAGCCTTCGCGATAACCTCGCAGAGTTCATCGACGATCGCTTCCACCGTGCGCGGATTGTCGCCTTCCGCCATGACGCGGATCAACGGCTCGGTGCCCGACGGACGGATCACAAGGCGCCCGCCATTGCCAAGCCGCTGCGTTGCCGCATCGATGGCGCGCCTGACGCTGTTGTCCTCCAGTGGCTGTCCCTGCCTGAACTTCACGTTCTTGAGAACCTGCGGCAGAGGTTCGAATAGTTTGCACACCTCGCTCACCGGCTTTCCACGGCGCACCACTTCCGCCATCACCTGCAGGGCCGCAAGAAGGCCATCGCCGGTCGTTGCATAGTCCGACAGCACGATATGGCCCGACTGTTCGCCGCCGACATTGAAGCCGTGGGCACGCATGTGCTCCACCACATAGCGGTCTCCCACCTTGGTGCGCGCCAGCGTCAGTCCCTGCCCTTCCATGAAGCGCTCAAGCCCGAGATTGGACATGATCGTGGAAACGAGGCCGCCGCCTTTCAACTGTCCGCGCTGCGCCCATGACGATGCGATGAGGGCCATGATCTGGTCGCCGTCGATCACCTGCCCCTTCTCGTCAGCGATGATCACCCGGTCAGCATCGCCATCAAGGGCGATGCCGATGTCGGCACGAAGCTCCCTCACCTTGCCACACATGGCCTCGGGTGCTGTCGAACCGCATTTCTCGTTGATGTTGGTGCCGTTGGGATCAACCCCGATCTCGATGATCTCTGCGCCGAGTTCCCACAGCGCCGTCGGTGCTGTCTTGTAGGAAGCGCCGTTCGCCGTGTCGATCACCACGCGAAGGCCATTGAGGTTGCTCTCTCCAGGGTAGGTCCGTTTGGCAAATTCGATGTAGCGTGCACCGGCGTCTTCGATGCGCTTGGCGCGGCCGATCTCGGCCGACTCGGCCAGGCTGATCTGGCTCGGGTCATCGATCAGGGCCTCGACACGCAACTCCTGCTCGTCCGAGAGCTTGTAGCCGTCCGGCCCGAAAATCTTGATGCCATTGTCGGGATAGGCGTTGTGCGAAGCCGAGATCATGACACCAAGGTCCGCCCGCATGGAGCGTGTCAACATGGCAACCGCCGGCGTCGGCACCGGCCCGAGCAGGAACACATCCATGCCGGCCGAGAGCAGGCCCGCGGTCAGCGCCTGCTCGATCATGTATCCGGAAAGCCTGGTGTCCTTGCCGATCACCACCCTGTGGCGATGGCCACCACGGCGGTAGATCTGGCCAACGGCCATGCCGATCTTCATCACCACGTCAGGCGACATGGCACCTGCATTGGCACGCCCGCGCACACCGTCTGTCCCGAAATATTTGCGGCCCATCAGCTTCCCTCTCCCGCCACTGGCGGGCACACTAGAACAACACCGGAAAAAGTGAAAACCGGCGTCGGGCCCGGACATCTTCCAGGCACCCGAACCGGATGAAACCTAGCACGGGCTAGAATTCGACAGAATCCGGGTCAGCACTTGCGGTAAACAGTTTCAACGCCTGGCGGGTCTCGGCGACATCATGGACCCTCACGATATGCGTTCCCATCATGGCCGCGTGGAGCGCCCCGCCAATTGATCCGTTAACCCGTTTTGCCGCCACTTTCTCGCCTGTCACGGCGCCGACAAAGCCCTTGCGGGAAAGGCCGACAAGCAGCGCCGCACCAAGCCCATGGAACATGGCGAGGCCCGCCAGCGCCTCGAGATTGTGCCTGTAGGTCTTGCCGAAACCGATTCCCGGGTCCACGGCGATATTGGCGCGCGCGATGCCCGATCTTTCCGCAAGCTCGATCCTCTCTTCCAGCGCGTCATAGACATCGAGCAGGACATCATCATAGTGCGGATTGAGCTGCATGGTCCGGGGATCGCCCTGGGCATGCATCAGGACCACGGGCGCACCCTTGGTAGCGATGAGCCGGGCACTGGCCGGGTCATGGGTCAGCGCCGAGACATCATTGATGATCGCGGCACCAGCCGCCAGTGCCGCCTCCATGACCTGCGATTTGCGCGTATCCACGGAAACGAGATGGTTCTTCGCAAGGCCCTCGACGACCGGGATGATGCGGTCGAGTTCCTCGATGACCGGAACCTCGTCAGAACCTGGCCGGGTCGATTCCCCGCCGACATCGAGAATTTCGGCACCTTCCGCCGCAAGCTGCCGCCCATGGGCAACAGCAGCCTCCGACGACTTGAGCCGGCCACCATCCGAGAAACTGTCAGGAGTGACATTGACGATGCCCATGATCCGGCAGGC
>CAZUKI010000040.1:12825-15906 GCA_964620785.1 uncultured Aestuariivirga sp. | reverse complement strand
ACATTCCTCTCCACTTCCCTTCAGGGTGCCAGCCGTGAGTTGAGGCTCGCGGCACTCCCCCGATCCGCCGGGACTTGCCCGGCGCACAAGCGTAGAGTCATGTCTTCACGGCAGATGAAAGGGTCACCATGGATCTTCACCTCAGGAACAGGCATGTGCTCGTCACCGGCGGCACGCGCGGCATCGGCCGCGCCATCGCGGAATGTTTCGCCGATGAGGGCGCTCACGTTTCGCTGTGCGCCAGGAATGGCGAAGCGGTGCGCGAGGCGGTGGCGGCCCTCAAGAACAAGGGTGTGAAGGCCTTTGGGCGGGCGCTCGACGTTGGCGATGGCGCAGCACTCGCAGCCTTCATCACCGATGCGGCAGAGGAAATGGGCGGGCTCGACGGCCTTGTCGCCAATGCCAGCGCGCTCACCTCCGGCAGCGGGCAGGCGGATTTCGAAGATGCCTTCCGCGTCGATCTCATGCACACGCGCAATGCCGCGGAGGCGGCCCTGCCGTTCCTCGCCAAATCGGACTCAGCTTCAATCACCGCCATCTCGTCGATCTCCGGCATCGAGGACTATGGCTATGGCTCGGTGTCCTACGGCACGATGAAGGCGGCGCTGTTCTTCTACATGAAGTCGCTGGCCCGCCATGTGGCGGCGAAAGGCATCCGCGCCAATGTCGTCTCGCCGGGTGCCACCTATTTCGAGGGCGGCTATTGGGATGAGGTGAAACGCAACGACCCGGCGCGCTTCGAAAGAGTCATTGCCGGCATTCCATTGGGACGCATGGCAAGCCCCGCCGACATCGCCAATGTGACGGTGTTCCTCGCCAGCCCGAGAGCGGGGTTCATCTCTGGCAGCAATGTGGTGGTGGACGGCACCGACACCGACCGCGTGCAGCTTTAGCGCAGCGGGCGCTCGGATGAAGCGCCGGTGCCAAAGCCTGCAAAAGTTCGCCTGCGGTCATTTCGCGACCGGCTGCATTCAAGCGTTTTTGCACCGGAGGCAGCCGCCCGGTTGCGCCTCCAGTTGCACCTCAGTTGCGCTTCCGGGGGCCCCATGGCCCATGTCGCCAAATCGGCGTAACCTTGCCCGTGTCTGCACCTCGCAGACGGGGAAACTAGAAGTGGGGACATGAAATGACGCTCGTTAATCCATCTCCCTCGTTATACAACGAGGATCTGGCGCCCGTTGAGAAACGCACATGGGGGCCGTTCAGCATCTTCAACGTCTGGACGTCGGACGTCCATTCGCTCTGGGGTTACTATCTGGCCGCAAGCCTCTTCCTGCTCTGCGGCAATTTCATCAACTTCGTGCTGGCTATCGGCATCGGCTCGATCATCGTCTTTGCACTGATGAACATGGTGGGGCTCGCCGGTGTCAGGACGGGCGTTCCCTATCCGGTGCTGGCGCGCGCCTCCTTCGGCACGTTCGGCGCCAACATCCCGGCGCTGGTCAGGGCCATCGTCGCCTGCTTCTGGTACGGGGCGCAGACCTCAGCCGCATCGGGGGCGATCGTCGCGCTGCTGACGCGCAATGAGTCTCTCATGGCCTTCCACCAGAACAGCCACATGCTTGGCCACTCGACGCTGGAGGTCATCTGCTATGTGATCATCTGGGCGCTGCAGCTTCTCATCATCCAGCGCGGCATGGAGACGGTGCGGAAATTCCAGGACCTCGCCGGACCTGCCGTGTGGATCATGATGCTGGTCCTCGCCCTCTACCTCGTCGCCAAGGGCGGCTTCTCCTTCGGGGAAAATATCCCGCAGGACAAGCTTCTGGAAGCAACCAAGGACGCCGGCGTTCCGGGTGTGCCCGGATCATTTGCGGCGCTGTGCGCCGTGGCTGCCACCTGGGTCACCTATTTCGCAGCACTCTACCTGAACTTCTGTGACTTCTCGCGCTACGCCACCAGCGAGAAGGCGCTGCGCACCGGAAACATCTGGGGCCTGCCTGTCAACCTTCTGCTCTTCTGCCTGGTTGCCGGCATCACCACCACGGCGGCGTTCAATGTCTATGGTGAGCTTCTCCTCCATCCGGACGAGATTTCCGCCAAGTTCGACAACTGGTTCCTGGCCCTGCTTGCCGCGCTCACCTTCGCGGTGGCCACACTCGGCATCAATGTCGTGGCGAATTTCGTCTCGCCGGCCTTTGACTTCGCAAATGTGTTTCCGCGCCAGATCGACTTCAAGAAGGGCGGCTACATCGCGGCGCTGATTGCCCTGGTGCTCTATCCGTGGGCACCGTGGAACAGCGGGGCTGCGCATTTCGTCGGACTCATCGGTTCCACCATGGGGCCGATCTTCGGGGTCATGATGGTTGACTACTATCTGATCCGGAAGGCGCAGCTTGATGTCAACGCGCTCTATCAGGAGAACGGCGAATTCCGCTTCAACGGCGGCTTCCACGGCAAGGCCTTCCTGGCCTTCATCGTCGGCATCCTGTTCTCGACCATCCTGCCGAACTTCACCTCGCTGCTGCCGGCCTGGTGGGGCACCTATGGCTGGTTCTTCGGCGTGGCGATTGCCGGTGCGGTCTATTACGGGCTGCGGGCGAGCGACCGGGTCAATGTTACGGCCCAGCACGCGGCAGAATAAGACATGAAAAAAAGGGCGGGAGTGATCCCGCCCTTTCCTGTTCAGGTCTTCTGTGTTGCCGGAATGGCTTCAGGCATTGCCGAGCTGGCGCATCCAGCTCTGGTTGCCCTGCTGGCTACCCTGCTGGCCACTCTTCTGGCCGCCTTGGGGCCGCTGCGGGCGGTTGTGACCGGCATTGCCGTGATTGCCGGGGCGGCCGCCGTGGGGCCTGCCGTGCTGATGTCCCGGCGCGTTGCCGCGAGCCTGGCTCTTTGCATTCTGGCCATGTTCGCGCTGTCCATGTTCGCGCTGCCCATGCTCGCGCTGGCTGTGACCCGCCTGGTCCTGGCCGCGATGATGGGGCTTCTTGGGGCCCTTCGGCATGTGGCGGCCACCACCGGAGGTGCGCTTCTCCTTGATCGGGTTCCAGCCATGGTTCGGGGCAAGCTCGGAGACCTTCAGTCCAAGTGCGTGTTCCTTGACGGGCACCGGCTGGCGGATGGTCTTTTCGATGTCGC
>CAZUKI010000040.1:1206-12725 GCA_964620785.1 uncultured Aestuariivirga sp. | reverse complement strand
CCAAGTGCGTGTTCCTTGACGGGCACCGGCTGGCGGATGGTCTTTTCGATGTCGCGGAGCAGCGGCCTGTCTTCCGGCGTGCAGAAGGCGATGGCTTCGCCGGTGGCGCCGGCGCGGGCGGTGCGGCCGATGCGATGGACATAGCTTTCCGGCACGAAGGGCAGGTCGTAGTTGAAGACGTGTGAAACGCCGTCAACGTCGATGCCGCGGGCGGCAATGTCGGTCGCAACAAGGGCGAGGATCTTGCCGTTCTTGAATCCGGCAAGCGCGCGCTCGCGGTTGTTTTGGCTCTTGTTGCCGTGGATCGCGGCGGCCTCATAGTTCTCGCGGGCGAGGAACTTCACCACCTTGTCGGCACCATGCTTGGTGCGCGTGAAGATGAGGGCGCGGGTGATCTCGGGGTTGCGCAGGAGGTCCACAAGGAGCTTCACCTTGTTGGCGGGATCGACGTGGATCACCGATTGCGCCACGCGCTCGGCAGTGGTTGCAACCGGGGTGATCTCGACGCGCACCGGATCGCGCAGCAGGTTTGCGGCAAGGCCGGCGATCTCCTTGGGCATGGTCGCCGAGAAGAACAGGTTCTGCCGTTCCTTCGGCAGCATGCCGGTGATCTTGCGGATGGCATGGATGAAGCCGAGGTCGAGCATCTGGTCCACTTCATCGAGGACGAAAACCTCGATCTTGGAGAGGCTCAAGGCCTTGCGCTCGATGAGATCGACGAGGCGGCCCGGTGTCGCCACGAGAATGTCAACGCCGTGGCGAAGGTTCTCGATCTGGCGGCCAATGCCGACGCCGCCGAAGACCACGAGGCTCTTGAGCCTCACGTTCTTGCCATAGGCGCGGAAGCTGTCATGGATCTGGGCCGAGAGTTCGCGGGTGGGCGAGAGGATGAGCACGCGCGCCGTGCCCGGTGCGGGCTTTCTGGCATCGCGGGTCAGGCGCTCGATGATCGGCAGGGCAAAGGCAGCGGTCTTGCCGGTGCCGGTCTGGGCGATGCCCAGCAGGTCGCGGCCCTCGAGGAGCGGCGGGATGGCCTTGGCCTGGATGGGAGTCGGCGTTTCATAGCCTTCGGCCTGCACGGCCTTGAGAAGCGGAGCCGAGAGTCCGAGTGAATCAAAATTCGTCAAAACAATAGTCTTTCAGTGTCGGAAGCAAAAAGGGACTGGCGCAGCGGCCTGCATTCCGATGGCCAGCGCGTCAGAACAGTCCCACGTGAAGAGAGTGTCGGTGAAATCCGCAGGGCCGAATGATTGCCTGAAGCAATCTCACGTCATTCGTTTGGGGCCACGTGAAGCGGATGGCGTCCATATGGATGTTGCGGCGCACAATGTCAAGTGCAGTGGCTTCTGGCACCGGGTCAGGCGGCGACGGTGGTTAAGCTTTCGACAAGGCCGGGCAGTTCCGCCATGTCATTGAAGACGCGGGCCGCCCCAAGCGCGGTCAGTGCCAGGGCATGTTCGCTGCGGTGCAGGTGCGAGCCGGTGAAGCCAAGCGTCAGGCAGCCCGCGGCAACGGCTGCGGCAACGCCCGTGACGCTGTCCTCCACCACAATGCAGTCGGCAGGAGGAGCCCCGGCGCGGCTCGCCGCCAGCAGGTAGACATCGGGGAAGGGCTTTCCGCGTGCGACGTCCTCGAAGGTTGTAAGGCGGGTGCCGAAGTGGCGGGCAAGGCCGGTGACTTCGAGGGCAAGAAGGGCGCGATGGCGCGGGCCATTGGTGCCGATGCTTTTCGGTAGTGAAATCCTGTCGAGGGCTGAGGCCACGCCCGGAATGGCTTTCAGCTGGCGGCGATACTGCTCCTGCATGATGGTGTCCTTGCGCGCCTCGAGGTCCGCGGGGAGCTTGATGGCGTGCTCGCTCTCGAGTTCTGCCACCATGGCGGCAAAGGTCTTGCCCACGAAGCGGCGGTGCATTTCCTGCTCGCTGATGACCAGGCCGTTTTCCGCCAGCAGCTTCTGGTCGGTGGCCATGGAGATTTCCTCGCTGTCGATGAGAACGCCATCGCAGTCAAAAATGATGTGCCTGAACATCAGCGGCCGAGATGTCCAAGGGTGCGGAGCACATCCTCGTAGACCGCCTTCTTGAAGGGCACGACGATGTCGAGGACTTCAGCAATGGTGGCCCATTTCCACAGGTCGAACTCCTGCTTGTGGCCCTTGTCGTTCTTTGGCGGCTTCAGGTTGACCTCGCTGTCGGAACCCGTGAAGCGCAGCGCCACCCATTTCTGCTTCTGGCCGCGGTACCTGCCGCCCCAGCTCTTGCCGATCAAATGTTCCGGCAGGTCATACTTGAACCAGTCCCGCGCCTCCTCGAGAAATTCGGCGGAGGTGATGCCGGTTTCCTCTTCGAGTTCGCGCAGTGCCGCGGAACGCACGTCCTCGCCCTCGTCGATGCCGCCCTGCGGCATCTGCCACCACTTGCCGACACCGTCATCGTTCTGCTTCTCAAAGCGGCGCCCGACCCAGATGAGGCCGTCGTGGTTGATGAGCATGACGCCCACACAGGGCCTGTAGGCCGTGATTTCAGAGGATTTCTTCGACATGGGGCGTGGCTTAGAGCATGTCCCGCAAAAGTTGAACGACTTTTGCAACAAGTCCATGTGTCAGGAATTCACCCGGCCCAGAGCCAATCGCCCGGTCAACCGGCCTGTGGGGCAGAGAGGCCCCTAGCCGGTGCGGCCCTTGTAGGAAGCGGAAATCGGCACCAGCACGATGCCACGTTCGGCGGCCGCCTTGGCCCAGTCCCTGACGGTTTCGATGGTGACCTCAAGGCCTGAGCCGGTGCCGATGGCAAAACCGGTTCCGGTTGCCTGTTCTTCGAGCAGTGTCAGTGCCGAGGTGATGGCCTGGGGGGACGGGTCGGCATCGATCACCACCTTGGCGCGCTGGACCTTTGCCCGTGTCATCTTGGCCGCCGTTTCGGTGGAGGAGAGCGCCATGGAACCATCCTCGAGGAAGTAGAGGCCACGGTCCTTCACTTCTCCCAGGACGCCGCGCAGGGCCTTGGGCATGGAGAGGAAACGGCTGCCCTGATAGTTGACGAGGCCCACATAGCCGGTGAAGCGGCTCATGTGCCAGCGCAGGGAATCGAGGTTCTCGGCATCACCCGCGTCACCCACGAGGGTCTTGGGGCCGGGGTTGTTGGCGGGAAAGCCCACAGGCTCCATGGGCACCTGCAGGAAGACTTCATGGCCCTCATTACGGGCCTTGTTGACCTGCTGCTGCAGGTCCTCGCCATAAGGTGCGAAGGCCAGGGTGATGTCGGCGGGAAGGTCCCTGATCGCCTGCTCGGTCAGCTTGCGATTGAGGCCCATGCCGCCGAGCAGCAGGGCGATCTTCGGTGAGTCGGAGTGAATGACACTGAGTGAAGTCCTGCGGGCATAAAGCTTGGCGGCGCTGTCGCCACGGCCGTTGACCCGCGGCAGGGGTCCCCAGGCGCTGGTCTCGGTGATGGAGGGAACCGGCGAGGGCGTCAGCGGCCGCCGCGGGCTCACCACCAGGGTTGCCTGTTGCTGGTAGGTATCCTGCTCGACCGGGCCTTCGACAACGACGGCATCCTGCCGGCTGTTGCCGATGAATTCATCGCCGGTCGTCACGTCGGCCTGCTCCGAATCGGCCTGCTGGCCCTCGGTTGCAGCGGCCTCGCCTTCGCTGGCTGGATCAGTTGATGCGGTGGTGACTTCCTCGGCCGGCGGCACCGCCACGACGACGATCGGCTCGCCTGCAAAGGGCAAAGGCTGGCGCGTCGCCCAATAGCTGCCACCAACAATTCCGGTGAGAGTAACGGCATAGGCCAGGACGAGCAGGCTGGGGCGCCTGGCCCACAGCCTTTCGGCCAGGCTCCGTTTACGCAATGGCATCAGCAGGTCGTCGCGGCGCATGTTCTCAGTTGCTTGTTCCGATTCGGAAAAGCCACTGTGGGGGCGTAAGCGTTAACGCCCCATTAACCACGCCAACCGTGCTGTCAGTTTGACTGCTTCTTGTCGTCCTTGCCCGGTTCCTTGGGCTTGACGTTGGTGACCACCTTGACGCCGTGCAGGAAATCGACCGCGGCCTTGATCTGCACGTCCTTGGTCTTGTCCTCAGGCACATAGGCCGAGGAACCGCCGCCCTCGTCGCCGCCGGCTTCGTTGTTCAGATGGCCGCGGAGATTGGCTTCGCCTTCGGTGGAGACATTCTTGCCTTCGAGTTCGGGTGGCAAGGGCTGTTCGATCACGATATCAGCGTCGATGCCCTTGGCCTGGATGGAGCGTCCAGAGGGGGTGTAGTAACGCTGGGTGGTCAGGCGGATGGCGCCGTCATTGCCCAGCGGGATGATGGTCTGCACCGAGCCCTTGCCGAATGAGCGCGTGCCGATCAGCGTGGCCCGCTTGTGATCCTGCAGGGCGCCCGCGACGATTTCCGATGCGGAGGCAGAACCACCGTTGATCAGGACCACCAGAGGCTTGCCATTGGTGAGATCACCCTTCGAGGCGGAATGGCGTTCGACATCATCGGGGCTGCGCCCACGGGTCGAAACCACTTCGCCGCGCTCCAGGAAAATATCCGAAACGGAGACTGCCTGCAGCAACAGGCCACCGGGGTTGTTGCGCAGGTCAAGGACGTAACCCTTGATCTTACCAGAGGACTTCTGTTCGAGATCCTTGATGGCCTTCTCGACACCGGTGTCCGACTGTTCGGTGAATGAACTCATGCGGATGTAGCCCACATCATCGTTCATCAGTTCGAATTTCACCGATTCGACCTTGATGATGTCGCGGACGATCTTCACATCGAAAGGTTCGCGGCCTTCGCGCA
The DNA here is from genome assembly GCA_964620785.1 of uncultured Aestuariivirga sp. Lineage (GTDB taxonomy): Bacteria > Pseudomonadota > Alphaproteobacteria > Rhizobiales > Aestuariivirgaceae > Aestuariivirga. The sequence goes on along the minus strand of CAZUKI010000040.1, from coordinate 7,930 downwards.
CGAGGGTCAGGGTGACTGGTGTTCCCACCGAGCCGCGCATCTTGTCCACCGCTTCATTGAGTGTCAGGCCCTGGACTTCAATGCTGTCGATCTTGACGATCAGGTCATTGGCGAGGATGCCTGCCTTGGCGGCTGGTGTGCCGTCATAGGGCGCCATGACCTTGACAACGCCGTTCTCCATCGTGACTTCGATGCCGAGACCACCAAACTCGCCCTTGGTCTGGACGTTCATGTCATCGAACTTCTCGGCGTCCATGTAGCTTGAATGCGGATCAAGCGATGTGAGCATGCCGTTGATGGCCGACTCGATCATCTTCTTCTGGTCAGGCTCTTCCACATAATCGGAACGCACCCGGTCAAACACATCGCCGAAGAGCGTAATCAGCCTGTAGGTCTCGGCGTTGTTGGTGGCGGCGCCGGCGGCACCGAGCGCGTGCATGGCTGCACCCGCCATCAGGGCGCCTGACAACACAAGGCCAGCTGACTTCGCAAATCCGTTCAATCTCATCTCATTGCCTCTTGGTTCTCAGTGGCTGGCTTTGCTTCCGGAACCGGGCCAGCCCACCAGGGGGCGGGATCGACCGGTTCTCCGTTCTTCCTGAATTCAACATATAGCATGGGAGTTGTGGCCAATGTCAGGTCCTTTGCAAGGGCCAAGGCAACTGGATTTTCCCCCATTTTCGCTACCGGTTCACCGGCCTTGACCGGCTGGCCAGGGCTCACGGCCACCTGGCTCAATCCGATCAGCAAGATCAGGTAATCCTTGCCTGGATTTACAATCACCATCTCTCCGTAGGAGCGGAAGGGGCCGGCAAATTCAACCAACCCGGTGGCCGGACTCGTCACCGTGGCATCAGGCCCCGTGGCAATCACAATTCCGTCAAGTGGGTGTCCGAGGCCGGTGTCGTCTCCGAAGCGCTTGGCGATCCGCCCGCCTGCCGGATAGGACAGCTGTCCCTTGAGTTCGGCGAAGTTGGCCCTGGGAACCGCGGCGAGCGCCTTGCGGCGCTGCTCGAGGGCAAGCTTCTCGGCCTCCGCCTTGCTCTTTGCAGCGGCGGCCTTTGCCTCATCCTCGGCGAGACGCTTCAGCAGGTCGCGAAGGCTGTCGGCCTTGGCAGCCAGTTCGAGCGTGCGCTTCTTTTCGCCCTCGAGATCGACATTGAGGGATTTAGCGAGGCTGCGCTTCTCCTCGACAAGGCGTTGCATATCCGCGTTTGCGCTGGCCAAAGTTGCAAGAACCGTGTCCTGCGCGGCTTTTTCATCCTGAAGTGCAGTTTCCGTTTCGACGAGGCGGGCAAGCCGATCCTGCAGTTCGCCAGCGGCCTGGCGGAGTTCCGGCGCAAGCGTTCCAAACAACATGGCGCTGCGCAGCGCGGCGAGGACATCGTGCGGCCTGACGACAAGGGCGGGCGGCGGGTTCTGTTCAAGGCGCTGGAGGCCGGCCAGCACTTCCGAGAGCACATCCTGGCGCTGGGCCAGGTCGAGGCTGATCTTTGCCTTCTCCTCCTGGAGCGACTTGATGCGGGTGGCGGCGGTTGCCGCCTTCTCCTCACCTTCGCGCAGTTGCCGGGCGACGGTGACCAACCTGTCGGAAAGTTGTTCCTCTTCGGCGATGAGCGCGCTGCGGCGTTCGTCGAGATCTTTCTGACGCAACTCTGATTGTTCGAGCGCGTTCTCCACCGACAGGAGATCAGATGGCGACGGCTTTTCCTCTGCACCGGACGGCTGGGGCATGGCGCAGACAAGCGCAAGCAACACAACCCAATTTTGCAGGGAGACTTTCATCGGCGCCTTGTGACAGTGACCTGTGTTCAAATTTGGCCGGATCGCATTTGCCGCGGGCAATCCTACCTTGCTTCAGGGGCGGTGGTAGGGATGATTCACCAAAATCGTGAGGGCTCGGTAAATCTGCTCCAGCAACATGATTCTCGCCAGCCGGTGCGGGAAAGTCATGGGTCCGAAGGAGAGGACAAGGTCGGCCTTGACGCGGCTTCCGGCATCGTGGCCGTCAGGACCGCCCAGAAGGAATGTCACCTGGCGGTGGCCCTGATCGGCCTGGCGGCGCAGCCAGTCGGCAAATTCTTCGCTGCCCTTGGTCTTGCCGTGCTCGTCAAGGATGACAACGGGTCCATCTCCGGCAATCGCCCAAAGCTCCGCGGCTTCGTCCGACTTGCGCTCAGCAGGCTGGGCGGCGCGTGATTCGCTCCATTCCTTGATGGTGATTCCGGTGACGCCCGCCTGGCGGCCAATGGCCCTGATTCGGCCTTCATAGTCCAGGGACAGCTCCTTTTCGGGGCCGGACTTCAAATGGCCGATGGCGCCAATGGCGATCTTCATGGCATTTCACCCTCTCAGGGTGCGTGGGCGGACCAGAGTTTTTCCAGATTGTAGAAGCTGCGGACTTCGGGACGGAAGACATGGAGCAGGATGTCACCGGCATCGACAAGCACCCAGTCACATTGTGGCATGCCTTCGCTGCGGATGTTCTTCACGCCGCGCTTTTCAAGTTCCTCGATGGCCTGCCTTGCGATGGCATCGACATGTCGGTTGGAGCGGCCGGAGGCCACCACCATGGTGTCGGCCACGGACGATTTTCCCGTAAGGTCAATGGCAATAACGGCCTCGGCCTTGGCCTCATCAAGCTTGCTCAGCAGGCTTTCGACAAGCGGCGGCCATTTCGCGGCGGGTGGCGGTGCTGCAGATATCCGGACGGGGGCGGGAGCCTTCTTCCGTGCAGCGGTGGCCTTGGGCTTTGCCGCTGGCTTTGCCTTCTTCGCAGACCTGACGGCCGGCTTCTTGGTCTTGGCTTTCGCCTTGAGCGGCCTTGCTGGCTTTTTTGCCTTGCGCTTGGGTTGCGGAGCAGCTTTCGGCTTGGCGGCAACCTTGGCTTTCACCTTGGCCTTCTTGGCTGCCTTCGCCGTTTTGGCTGACTTTGCCGTTCTGGCTGACTTTGCCTTCGTGGCTTTCTTGGCAACCTTGGCCTTCTTCTTCGCTGGCTTCTTCAGTGGCTTCGTCCTTCTGATCATTCAATCTGTGATTTTAGGGCTGTTGAGTGACAGCTTCAAGGCTGGCCCTTGCGGCGCTTGCGGATGGCGGTGGAGCTTTCCGGGCGGAGTGGCATGGTTACAAAGACCCATGCTGGCGGGCGCCGTTTCGACACCTGTGCCGGCCGCTCGCCTGATACCCGCGCCCGCGCCAGGCGTATCGCTGCCTTGGACCCCAAGGCCCGCAGAGAGTAGCCCGGCCGTGCCAGGACAGCCATTGCGACATCATCAACGATATCAAGCCAATGGTGCCAGCGATGGAGGTCCTTCAGGCTGTCTGCGCCCATGATCCATACGAAATGGGCATCGGGTGCGTGGCGCTTCAATTGTTCCAGCGTGTCCGCGGTATAGCGGCTGTTCATCTGACGCTCGAGGTCGGTCACGACAAAGCGCGGGTGCCGGGCCAGCCTGCGGGCATAGGCCAGGCGCTTGTCGTAGTCGGCGGTATCGCCGGCATCCTTCAGGGGGTTCTGCGGCGATACCAGCCACCAGACCCAGTCAAGCTGCAGGCGCTTCATGGCATAGAGGGCCACCATGACATGGCCCTTGTGTGCCGGATTGAACGAGCCACCAAAGAGCCCGATCCTCTGGCCTTTGCCATATGGCGGCAGTTTGATCATGCAGGGCGAATCTGTCCCGTGCCGCGGATCTGGTATTTGAAGGTAGTCAGTTGCTCGACGCCGACTGGGCCCCGTGCGTGAAGCTTGCCTGTGGCAATGCCGATCTCGGCACCGAAGCCAAATTCGCCGCCATCGGCAAACTGTGTCGAAGCATTGTGCAGCACGATTGCCGAATCGACGGTGGCGAGGAAGTGTTCCGCCGTCGCAGCATTGCCGGTGACGATGGCATCGGTGTGCTGCGAACCATACTTCGCAATATGCGCCATGGCCGCGTCGAGGCCGTCGACAACCCGCATGGAGACAATGGCATCGAGATATTCGGTGCTCCAGTCTTCTTCCGTTGCGGGCCTCACCAGATTCGAGGCCTTCATCGTTTCAGCGTCACCGCGAATTTCGCAGCCTGCATCCACAAGGGTGCGGATGAGCAGCGGCAGGGCGGTGGCGGCAATGGGACGGTCAACGAGGATCGTCTCGGCCGCACCGCACACTCCGGTGCGCCGCATCTTGGCATTGAGAACGATCGACTTTGCCATGTCGAGATCGGCGTCGCGATCAACAAAGACATGGCAGATGCCTTCAAGATGGCTGAAGACGGGAACGCGTGCGTCTTCTTCGACGCGTGCCACCAGTCCCTTGCCGCCGCGCGGCACGATCAAGTCAATGGCGCCGCCAAGTCCTTTCAGCATCTCGCCGACGACAGCACGATCGGGCGTTTCGACAAGCTGGATGCTGGCAGGATCAAGCTCCGCGGCACGCAGTCCATCCTGTAGGCAGGCGGCAATCGCCAGCGATGACCGCAGGCCATCGGAACCACCGCGCAAGATTGCTGCATTGCCGGACTTGAGGCAGAGGGCGCCGGCATCAGCCGTCACGTTGGGGCGTGACTCGTAAATGATCCCGATGACGCCGATGGGGACGGCAATGCGGGAAATTTCCATGCCATTGGGACGTGTCCAGCGCTCAAGCACTCGTCCGACTGGATCGGGCAGTGCCGCGATGTCCTCGAGGCCCGCGGCCATGGCCTCGATGCGGGCCGGCGACAATGTCAGGCGGTCGATGAAGGACGGCTTGAGGTCCTTGGTCTTTGCCGCTGCAAGGTCTTGGGCGTTAGCAGTGAGAATCCTGCTGCTGGAGGCGCGGATGGCGGCCGCCATTGCGAGGAGCGCCTTGTTCTTCACCTCTGTAGAAGCCTGCGCAAGACTTTGTGCAGCGCGCCGGGCGTCGTTTCCCAGGGAATTTTGCGTGACAGCCATCAGCGTTCTCCGGCCAGCATGACAAGGTCGTCGCGGTGGATGATTTCATCGCGGCCTGCAGCACCGAGGACCTTCATGATCTCCGATGATTTCAGGCCCTTGATGCGCAAGGCATCGGCTGAATCATAGGCCACCATGCCGCGCGCCACTTCGGCACCGTCAATGCCGACCACGCTCACCGTGTCGCCGCGCCCAAAGAGCCCGACGATGTCCCTGACGCCTGCGGGTAACAGGCTCTTGCCCTTCATCAGAGCAGCCCGCGCGCCGTCGTCGATGACCAGCCTGCCAACAGGTTGCAACGATCCGGCAATCCAGCGCTTGCGCGATTGCAGCGGTGTTGCCGCGGCGATGAACCAGGTGGCGCGACCGCCATCAAGAATGTTCTTCAGGGGATGTTCGATGTGACCATCGGCAATCACCATGTGGCAACCCGCCCCGAGGGCAATCTTTGCCGCATCGATCTTTGTCACCATGCCACCGGAACCCACGCCGCTGACGGGCTTTCCGGCCATGGCTTCGACTTCCGGAGTGATTTCCTTCACTTCGGAAATGAAGCGAGCGCCCTTCTGGTTGGGTGGTGCCGAATAGAGTCCGTCAATGTCGGAGAGCAGCACCAGGCAGTCAGCCGACATCATGGAGGCAACCCGGGCCGCCAGCCTGTCGTTGTCGCCGTAGCGAATCTCGGAGGTTGCCACTGTGTCGTTCTCGTTGATGACGGGAACGGCCTTCTGCTCCAACAGCGTGGTGAGCGTTGCCCTGGCATTGAGGTGGCGGCGGCGCTCCTCGGTATCATTGAGCGTCACCAGGACCTGCGCGGCAAGGATGCCTTTTTCGGCGAGGGCTTCGCTCCAGCTCTGGGCGAGGGCGATCTGGCCCACCGCGGCGGCGGCCTGGCTTTGCTGCAATTCCAGTTTGCCCTTGGCGAAGCCCAGGCGCTGGCGACCCAGCGCGATGGCGCCTGAAGAAACAATGATCACGTGGGTGCCGCGCTTGTGAAGCTGCGTGATGTCTTCAACCAGCGAAGCGAGCCACTGAGATTTCACGGTTCCGGACTTCTGCTCCACGAGCAGTGCCGAACCGACCTTGATGACAAGGCGGCGGGACCTGGCAAGGCGGTTTGTCATGGCTGCCAGCCTCCGGTGGCGATGCCGGCCGGATCGGGATCCTTGCGTTCAAGCCTTGCCTTGCCGATCACCTTCATCAGGGCGCGCAGCAGTTCCGGCAGGTTTGATTTGGCGGCGGCCGAAATGAGGATCGGCTTCTTCTTCGTCTTCGCCACAAAGGCTTTCACTTTCTTCTCGAGGGCCTTGGCGTCGAGGGCATCCGTCTTGTTGAAGGCGATCACCTCTGGCTTCATGGCAAGTACCGGAGAATAGGCTTTCAGTTCACCACGCACAGTCCGGTAGGCGGCGGCAGGATCGTCACCCGTGGCATCGATCAAATGCAACAGCACCGTGCAGCGTTCGACGTGTCCGAGGAAGCGCGTGCCGAGACCTGCACCTTCGTGGGCGCCTTCGATCAGGCCGGGGATGTCAGCCATGACAAAGCTGGAGCCATCGACCTGCACGACGCCGAGCTGGGGATGGAGTGTCGTGAAGGGGTAATCGGCGATCTTGGGCCTCGCCGCGGAGACGACGGACAATAGCGTCGACTTTCCGGCGTTGGGCAAACCAATGATGCCGGCATCGGCGATGAGCTTCAACCTGAGCCAGATCCAGCGCTCCTCACCTTCCTGGCCGGGATTGGCATTGCGCGGTGAGCGGTTGGTCGAAGACTTGAAGTGGGCGTTGCCGAAACCGCCGTTGCC
>CAZUKI010000040.1:0-1106 GCA_964620785.1 uncultured Aestuariivirga sp. | reverse complement strand
CCGTCGCCGCCCGGAAAAGGTCTAAATAAAGTATTGATATTGCCCGATATTTGCCTTGAAAAGAAATCATGCTGCACCGCAATATCGCCATATTTGAGCGGTGTAGAGAACTCCTTCCCCGACACTGTGGTCAAGACTTGGGAGGGCAGGCAGCAGCCTCCTCTCCGCGGCGGCCTCTTGGTGTCACAACATGAAGGAGAGATGTGTTGCAGAACAAAGTACTCGCGGCGGGATTTTCCGCAGCTCTTTTCACGATGGTGCTGATGGGTGGTACGGCGGAGGCCTCTTGCCGTGATGCTGGCACCTGCGCCTCGCAGCAGCTCGCCGGCAAGAAGGTTGGCGTTCGTTCTCTGAAGGCAAAGAAGAGCCTGCGCGTGACGAGCCGCAAGCTTTCGGGCAAGCGCGTCACATCGCAGTCGGCGTTGGCCATTGCCCCGCGCGGCCGCGGCCATGTGGTGGCGATGATCAAGGCCCAGGCGCCGCGGTATGGCGTTCCGACCTGGTTTGCCTTGCGCATTGCCCAGGTCGAGTCGGGCTACAATCCCGGGGCGCGCGGTTCTGCTGGTGAGATCGGAGTCTTCCAGTTGAAGTGCCAGACGGCCCGCGGCCTCGGTTATCGCGGTAGCTGTGGCGGCCTCTACAATGCTGCCACCAACGTGCAGTATGGCCTCAAGCACCTGGGTCTTGCGGTGCGCTCGTCCAAGGGCAACCTCAAGCTTGCAGCCTCGAAGCATAATGGCGGCCTGGGCCGCAAGCGCATCGTTCCGCGCTATGTGGCGATGGTTTTCTGATTCCCCAGAAACATCCGTGACAACGGCCGTGCGGGTCATTTCCGTGCGGCCTTTTCTTTTACAAGCTGCATGGTGATTGCCTCGACCTCGCAATCGCGCGAGAGGCAATACACCATGGTGGCAGCGCCCGCTTCAAAACCCGCTTTTCTCAGGACCGCCCCCGAAGCAGGGTTTTCCGCGAAATAGCAGGCGGTGACCAGCTCAAGCCCGGCAACGGTGAAGGCGTGCGCGACCGTTGCCTGCACGGCTTCAGTCATGAAACCCCGGCCCCACAAGGGTTCTGCCAGCCAGTAGCCCAGTTCCGCCGTGTTGCCG
>CAZUKI010000039.1:14130-16032 GCA_964620785.1 uncultured Aestuariivirga sp. | reverse complement strand
GGCGGGCGCCACGCCGTCACCATTGAATGCGATGCGCTGGGCATGAGTGGTGGCTGGAACCCGGCCGTTCATCTCACCTCGCATGGCGGCATCAAGCCCGTCTATGACGCCAAGATTGCCTCGCTGGTTCCGGGCGGATTTGCGGAGGGCCAGTTCGGTGCTGGCAGTGTGCTTGGACATTTCGGAACGCTTACGGCCATCAAGGATGGGCAGAAGGCGGCGCAGCAGGCACTCAGCTATCTCGATCTCAAGGACGGCGAGGAGCTTGAACTGCCCGGCATCCGCGCCGACCGGGCCTATGCCATCGAGCCTGCCTGGCTTCCTGTCGAGGATGGGCAGGATGGCAAAACGCAGGGCAAAGCGTTCCTCGACTTCCAGAATGACGTGACCCTGAAAGATCTCAAGCTCGCGCACCAGGAAGGCTACAGCAATGTCGAGCACCTGAAGCGCTACACCACGCTTGGCATGGGCACCGATCAGGGCAAGACCTCCAACGTCAATGCCCTTGCCATCATGGCGGGCTTGCGCGGCATCGCGGTTGCGGATGCCGGAACCACGACCTTCCGGCCACCCTTCACGCCCATGACCATCGGGGCACTGGCCGGGCGCAGCGTCGGCAAGCATTTCCGGCCGACACGGCGCTCGCCGCTTCATGGCTGGCATGAGAAGAATGGCGCCACCTTCATCGAGGCGGGTGCCTGGCTCCGGGCCTGGTATTACGCATGGGCGGGCCAGTCTCCCGAGGTGGCTTACATCAAGGAAATGGAACTGGTGCGGCGTGGCGTCGGCATTTCCGATGTCTCGACGCTGGGCAAGATCGACGTGCAGGGACCGGATGCGGCGGAGTTCCTCAACCGCGTCTATGTCAACGGCTTTGCCAAGCTGCCGGTGGGCAAGGCTCGCTATGGCGTGATGCTGAATGATGACGGCGTGGTGCTGGACGACGGCACGACGAGTCGCATTTCCGAAACGCAGTTTTACATGACGACGACCACGGCGCAGGCCGGCGAGGTGATGAGCTGGCTGGAATACCTGCTGCAATGCCACTGGACGGAGCTTGACGTGCATGTGGCCTCGCTCACCGATGAATGGGGCGGCATGGCCGTCTCGGGGCCAAAGTCACGCGAGGCGCTGCAACTGGCCTTCCCGGATGCGGATGTCTCGAACGAGGGGCTGCCCTATATGGGCGTCAGGGACATTGCCTTCGGCGGCACCACGGTGCGGCTGATGCGCCTCTCCTTCTCCGGGGAACTGGCTTACGAGGTGCATTGCCCGGCGCAATACTGCGAGGCCTTGTGGGAACACATCTTGGCCGCGGCGGAACCGCTCGGCATCAGGCCCTATGGCCTTGAGGCGCTGGCCAGCCTGCGCATCGAAAAGGGCCATGTGGCGGGGCTCGAGCTTGACCACCGCAACACGCTGGATGACCTCGGCCTTGGCAAGATGGCGGCGAAGGAGAAGCCCTATATCGGCAAGGAACTGCGCATGCGCGAGGCCTACCAGGCGCCGGAGCGCTGGTCGCTCGTCGGGCTCGAACTCATGGAGCCTGAGAAGAAACTGCGTGGTGGTTCAATTCTGTTTGCGGCTTCCGACGAGATCAAGGGGCATGGCCGTGGCTACATCACTTCCGTCACCTGGAGCACGGAGCTTGGCAAGTTCATCGCGCTCGGTCTCTACCAGGGCGGACTGGCGCATGAGGGCGAGGAGATCATTGCCGCGTTCCCGCTGAAGGGCGAGCAGGCAAAGCTCAAAATCGTGTCTCCACACTTCATCGACCGGGAAGGAGAGCGCCTCCATGCTTGAAGCCCGATCAGCGCTGGGACGCGATATCCGGATCGAGCGCACTGGCCTCGTGCTGGAAGAGGCGGCGGGCTTCACGCTGACGCAGCTTGCCGGCAGCGG
>CAZUKI010000039.1:11919-14030 GCA_964620785.1 uncultured Aestuariivirga sp. | reverse complement strand
CGTGCGCGGGACGGCAACCATGACAGGTGATGGCTTTGCCCCAGAGGCAATGCATGTTCCGAGAGCACGATGAGTTGGCCCGACGCGATATCAGCAGAAGCAATCCAGCGATGGGCCAGCGCCACGCCGACGCCTTCCCGCGCCAATTGGATAGCAAGCCGGGAAGCATTGACCTGATGGCCAGCGCCGACGTCGAGGCGCTCGGATGGGGCGAAGGCGTTGTACCAGTCGCGCCAGGTGGGATTGGTGCCATAGCTGGCGCCCCAGGCCGTGTGGATCAGGTCTTTCGACAGGCTGGCCGTGAAGCGTATCTCGCCCCGGCGCTTCCCGAGAAAGGCGGGCGCGCACATGGGCAGCACTTCATCGCGGCGCAACTCGACCTGCTGCACCTCTGCCGAAGGCACGCGGCCATAGCTGATCCTGAGATCGGCATCTGCCGTGACATCCGATCCTTCATCCTCGACCCGCAGGTCGATCCTGAGGCGCGGATTGCGCTCGATGAATTCCGGTAGCAGCGGCAACAGCCAGCATTCGGCGACCGAAGCGATGCAACTGATGGACAGTTTGCGGCGGGTTGTGGCGCGGCTCACGCGCTGCACGGTGTCGGCAATCTCAGCGAAGGCCGGGGTCACGCCGGCAAAGACCGCCTTGCCGGCATCGGTGAGGATGATGCGGTTGTTGAAGCGCGTGAACAGTGTCTTGCCGAGGTGGCGTTCGAGCTTGCGCACCAGTTGGCTGACGGCGGCGGGCGAAACGCCCAGTTCCTGTGCGGCCAGCACAAAGCTGTTGCAGCGGGCGGCGGCTTCAAACGCTTTCAGGGCATTGAGTGGAGGGAGGGTTAAAGGCATCTCTCACCTAGAAATTCTTATTCAGGATAATATTTTCTAGGTTGAAGGGCTAGTTTTTCCTGTCCACAGTGCCGGATGGACTGAATCACACCGGAAACCGGCCATGCATGACATCCTGGACCTCGAACGATACCCGCTGCACCAGGTCGGCAGTCCCGCGTGGCGCGAACTTGTGGAGCGTTGCAAGGCGGACCTTGCTGCCAACGGCATGTTCAACCTTGAGGGACTGGTGCGGAAGGAAGCGCTCGGCACTATCGTCACCGAGATTGCGCCGGTCATGGAGCGGCTGTCATTCCTGCACAAGCGTGACCACAACATCTATTTCCTGAAAAGCGTTGCGGGGCTTCCTGAAGATCACCCGGCGCTGCGCAAGACGACGACGGTCAGCCACACAATCTGCGCCGATCAGATTCCGCAGAGCCTTGTCATGTATGTCTATGAGTGGGCACCCATGGTGATGTTCCTTGCCGAAACCATGGGCAAGGATGCGCTCTTTCCCATGCGCGATGCTCTGGCGCGGGTCAATGTCATGGCCTATCGCGCGGGCGAGGCGCTCAACTGGCATTTCGACCGCAGCGAATTCACCACGACCCTGCTGCTGCAGGAACCGGAGCAGGGCGGCGAGTTTGTCTATCGCTCGGACCTGCGCACTGCGGATGATCCAAATTATGATGGCGTTGCGAAGCTGCTGCGCGGCGAAGACCCGGAGGTGAAAACGCTCACGCTTTCGGCGGGCACGCTCAATGTCTTCAAGGGCAAGAACACCGCTCACAAGGTTGCCACCGTGCAAGGCAGCCGCGAACGGCTGATCGCCGTCTTCTCCTACTATGAAAAGCCCGGCGTGATGTTCAGCCGGGAAGAGCAGATCGGTTTCTACGGTCGCGCCGCCTAGAGGGCGGGGGCCTTTGCGATATCGGCTGGCCTGCCGCCGGTGATTGACACAAGGTCGTCCCAGGTCAGTTGAAAGACGGCGTTGGCCGTGCCCGCGGCCGCCCAGATCACATCGAACTTCTTCAGATCCTCATCAAGGAAGATTGCCGGAGCGACCTTGTGGCCCACGGGTGGAACGCCGCCCGGCGCCACGCCGGCATTGGCCAGCACGAAGGCGGCGTCTGATGATTTCACCTTTTCGCCAAGCGCGGCGCTCACCTTCTTCTCGTCCACGCGGTTGACCCCGGAGGCGATGACGAGCACCGGCTTCTGCTCCTTCACCGTCTTCAGCATGATGGATTTGGCAATCTGCGCCACGGAACAGCCGACAGC
>CAZUKI010000039.1:1826-11819 GCA_964620785.1 uncultured Aestuariivirga sp. | reverse complement strand
GCAAAGCCGCCGGAGGTGACCCAGCCCACCACCTTGCCCTTGTGGAAGATCGGCTCATCGCCCAGCACATCGGCGGTCTTGGCATCGACCACGAAGGAGACGCGGCGCAGCGTGCCGCCGTTGCGCTTTTCCTCCATGGCCGCGTCACGGCCGATGAAATCATTCTTCGTCAGGTCAATGAAGCGGTCCATCTGGGCCTCGAAGCCGCCATAGATGGGGCGAAGCTCGCGATACCAGGTGGGGAAGTTCTTCTCGAGACGCATGGAGAGCAGGGCGCGCATGCCGAAGTTGATGATGCCGTGCTTTTTTCCGGCCTTCATGATCGCATCATAGAGGCGGCGCTGGTATTCGGGCCGCACCCAGATCTCGTAACCCAGATCGCCGGTATAGGTGACGCGGTTGATGATGACCGGGCAGTTGGCAATGTCCATTTCGCGCACATCCATGAAGCGGAAGGCGGCATTGGAGACATCCTCATCGGTCAGCGCTGCCAGGACATCACGGGATTTCGGCCCGGCGATCGACAGACCGACAAGGCCCATATCGAGACGCTCGATCACGACGGAGCCATCATCGGGCAAATGCTGCTCGAACCAGCGCATGTGATATTTCTGCGCCTGGCTTGAACCCCACATATAGAAAACCTCGTCCTTCAGCTTGGCGATGGTGAAATCGCCGATGAGCTTGCCGGCCGGGTTGAGCATGGGCGTGAGGATGAGGCGGCCCGTCTTCGGCATCTTGTTGGTCATCAGCCGCGACAGGAAGGCCTCAGCACCGGAACCCGTGAAGCGATACTTGGCGAAGTTGGCGATTTCGGTTACGCCCACCTTCTTGCGGGTGGCGAGCACTTCCGCCTTCACATGCTTGAAGTCGTTGGAGCGGTGGAAGGACACAATGTCGATTGGCTTCACGCCTTTGGGCGCAAACCACAGCGGCGTTTCGAGGCCCCAGGAATCGCCCATCACCGCGCCCTGCTTCAGCATCACGTCATAGAGTGCCGTGGTCTGCTGTGGCCGCGCGGCGGGAAGTTCCTCGTTGGGGAAGCGGATCGAGAAGCGCCGTGAATAATTCTCGCGCACCTTCTCGTTCGTGTAGCTGCGCGTTGCCCATTCACCGAAACGGGCGACGTCCATGGCCCAAACGTCAAAGCCCGGATCGCCATTGACCATCCATTGCGACAGGGCGAGGCCGACACCGCCACCCTGGCTGAAGCCCGCCATGACGCCGCAGGCACACCAGAAATTGCGCAGGCCCTGCACGGGGCCCACCAGAGGATTGCCATCGGGCGTGAAAGTGAAGGGGCCGTTGATGACGCGCTTGATGCCGGCTTTCTGCAACACCGGGAAGTGCTTGTAGCCGAGCGCCAGATTGGGCTCGATGCGGTCAAGGTCGGGTTGCAGCAATTCGCGGCCGAATTCCCACGGTGTCTGGCGCGGCTGCCACGGCACGCATGCCTTTTCATAGGTGCCGAGGACGAGGCCGCTGCGCTCCTGGCGCATGTAGATCTCTGCCTTGAAGTCGATGATGTGCGGAACCTCGCGGCCGCGTTCCTTGTTGTAGGCGACGACTTCGGGGATTTCCTCGGTCACCAGATACATGTGCTCCATGGCGAGCACCGGCAGTTCGATGCCGGCCATGCGGCCGATCTCTCTGGCCCACAGGCCGCCGCAGTTCACCACATGCTCGGCGTGGATCGTGCCCTTGTCGGTAATGACATCCCATGAACCATCCTTGCGATGCGTCAGGCCGGTGACGCGGGTGCCCTGATAGATTTCGGCGCCATTGATGCGGGCCGACTTGGCATAGGCGTGGGTCGTTCCCTCGGGATCGAGATTGCCGTCGGCGGCATCGAGCATGGCGCCCACGAAGAACTTCTTTTCGAGCAGGGGGTTGAGCTTCTTTGCCTCGTCCATGCTCATGAGTTCGGTTTCGAGGCCGAGATAGCGGGCGCGGGCATGGGCCATCTTCAGCCATTCCATGCGTTCCTTGCTGTCGGCGAGGATGAGCCCGCCCGAGCGGTGCAGGCCGCAGGCCTGGCCGGAAATCTTCTCAAGTTCATCATAGAGCGCGATGGTGTAGCCCTGCAGCTTTGCGACATTGGGATCGCCGTTCAGGGTGTGGAAGCCGCCCGCTGCGTGCCATGTGGAACCGGATGTCAGGATGTCGCGCTCCACCAGCACCACATCTTTCCAGCCGGCCTTGGTGAGGTGATAGAGCACCGAACAGCCAACGACGCCGCCACCGATGACGACAACCCGCGCAGACGTTTTCATGAAGAAGCTTCCCTGTTTTGCGGGAACCTAGCGGCAGGGCATTGTCGCTGCAATTGCCGTGCTGGTGAATTGATTTGGCCAAACAAAAACCCCGGGCACGAGGCCCGGGGCGAAGTTTGTTACGCCAGTCTTGGGAGGAATAGGTGCAGTTCACGCAAGTCCTCTCACGACGGCGACGCCGTCATGAACTGACTTAGATGGCTTCCTTGACTTCCTTGGCGGCGCGGAAGGCGAGCTTCTTGGACGCCTTGATCTTGATCTGCTCGCCGGTCAGCGGGTTGCGGCCGAGACGGGCAGGGCGCTTGCGGACCTGGAAGATGCCGAGGCCGGTGACGCGGACCTTGTTGCCCTTCTTGAGGTTCTTGACGGTGAGATCGACGAAGTTTCCGAGGAGTTCGGCCATCGCCTTCTTTGACATCTCATGCTTCTCGGCGAGCTCAGCAGCGAGCTTCGAGAGCGGAATCGTGATGATCTTTTCGTCAGCCATGGTGTTCTCCTTGGGTTATGGCGAATCAGGAATGGGTTCTTGATACTCCAAGGTGCAAATGGTGAAAACGCTTATTTTCCGGGCCTCTTTTGCACTGCGGTGCAAGAAACCCTTGCAAACCGGGAAGAACTCGGCACCTGCGAATCATTAGTCTGAAATACGTTCTATTTTTCAATATCTTAACGTGCGTCTGAAGAATGACAACGCACCGTCATGTTGGCGGCGGCAGGTGGTGACCAGCGCCCGCTGCCACTGACAACTCAGGCGAGGTCCTGGTGGGTCTTGAGCGGAATGTGCCCAAGGCCGTGCTTGCCGCACAGGCGGTCAAGGTTCTCGCGGCGCGATGCGGCATTGCTGTCGCCAGACGTGTTCCGGTTATGGATCAGGATATCAACGACCGGCCGCGCAAGGTGGTGAAGCCTGGCACCGGAACGGGCGACGCGCAGATACCAGTCCCAGTCGCAATAGAAAGGCAGGGACTGATCGAACAGCCCGAGTTGCCAGTGCAATGCGGCGCGATAGGCAATGGCGGAGATCAGGATTGTGTTGTCGTGGGCCAGCGTCGCCGCATCGGCTGAGCGGGAATAGGCCTGCGGGGCGCTGCCGTCGGAGAAAACAAGGCGGCCGTCAGCGAAGACAAAGTCTGCGCCTTGCTGAATGGCATCGAGCGCGTCCTTCAGGAAACTGCGGTCTGTCCATTGGTCATCGTCGTCGAGCCAGGCAATGACTTCACCTTGCGCATTCTCGACCGCGATGTTGCGGGCGGGAACCGCACCGGCGCCGGCGCTACTCAGGGTGCGCAGGCGCGGATCGGAAAATTCGGGCAGCGGGTCGCGGCCATCATTGACGATCAGCAGTTCCAGGTCGTCATGAGTCTGGGCAAGGACGCTTGCCACCGCCTTCTGCAGAAATCCGGGGCGATCGCGTGTCGGGATGAGGACCGAGACCTTCATGCGATCAGCCGAGCCGTTCGAGAACCTTGTCGCGGCCAATGAGAGGAAGCAGCACGGCAAGCTCTGGGCCGTGGTCGAGGCCCGTGAGGGCGCGGCGCAGCGGCATGAACAGCTCCTTGCCCTTGCGGCCCGTCTCGGCCTTGAGCGTGTCTGTCCATGACTTCCACGTGCCGGCGTCCCATGGTTCGGCGGGAAGCGCATTGCGGGCCTGCACAAGGAAAGCCGTGTCTTCGGGCGGGTGGCTGAAATGCACCGGCTTGTGGATGATGCCGGACCAGGCTGCCGCGTCAGTGAGCTTGCTGATGTTGCCGCGCACCGCAAGCCAGAAGGCTTCGGTCTCGCCAGGCAGGCGGTGCTTCACGGCATCCCACGGCGTCATGTGGAGGAGCTTGGCATTGAGTGACGCCAGTTCCTTCTCGTCAAAGCGGGCCGGGGCACGTGACAGCTTGTGGAGGTCGAAGGCGTCAACCAGTTCCTGGTAGTCCGTGCACGGATGGATGTTGTCGGAAGTGCCGAGCAGTGCTGCATGGCTGGCGACCGCCATGGGCTCAAACCCGTCCTCGCGCATCTGGGCAATGGAAAGTGAGCCGAGGCGCTTCGAGAGGCCCTTGCCGTCGGCGCCGATGAGCAGGGAGTGATGCGCATAGGCGGGGATGGCGCCGTCAAGTGCGCCAGTGATCTCGATTTGCACGGCGGTGTTCACGACATGGTCCTCGCCGCGCACCACATGGGTGACACCGAAGTCCATGTCATCGACGGCGGAAGGGAAAGTGTAAAGATAGGTGCCGTCCTCGCGCACCAGCACGGGATCGGAAAGTGTCGCGGTATCAATATGGACGGGGCCGCGGATCAGGTCGTTCCATTCCACCATCCGGTGCGCCAGCTTGAAGCGCCAATGGGGCTTGCGGCCCTCGGCCTCCAGCGCGGCGCGTTCCTCGGGGCTGAGCTTGAGGGCGGCACGATCATAGACGGGGGGAATGCCCCTGGCCTGCTGGCGCTTGCGGCGGCGGTCCAGCTCATCGGCGGTTTCATAACAGGGATAGAGCAGGCCCTTGCGGCGCAGCAGGTCCGCCATCTCGTCGTAGCGGGCAAAACGCTTCGACTGCCATTCGACGCGCTGCGGCGTGATGCCGAGCCATGACAGATCGGTGGCAATGCCATCGGCATAGTCCTGGGTGGATCGCGCGGTGTCGGTGTCGTCATAGCGCAGAATGAACTGACCGCCGGTCTTCCGCGCCAGAAGCCAGTTGAGAATCGCGGTGCGGGCATTGCCGATGTGAATGCGACCTGTGGGCGAGGGCGCAAAGCGGACGACTGTGGTCATGGCGCGTGGGCTACATGCGCTGGGCGCAGGCGTCAAGAATGGCGCCCGCGCCTGCGCCTTGCTAAGGCAGCCGCCATGAAACAGCGACGACTTGGAAAGAATGGCCCTCTGGTGGGCGAAGTTGGTTTTGGTGCCATGAGCATTGCCGGCGCCTTCGGCCCTGCTGACGATGAAACCGGCCACAAGACACTGGCAAAGGCGCTCGACCTGGGCATCACCCATGTCGATACCGCGCTCATCTATGGGCCGCACCGCTCCGAGGAGATCATCGGCGCCTTCCTGCGCAACAATCCCGCTGCCAAGCGGCGCTTCGTGATCGCCACCAAGGGCGGGTTCAGGATCAACCCGCGCGGCATCTCGAACGAGGCTGGCTTCCTGCGCGAGTGCCTGGAAGGATCACTGCGGCGGCTCGGTGTCGAGCATGTGCCGCTCTATTACATCCACCGCCGCGAACAGGCTCTGCCCATCGAAGACGTGATGGAAACGCTGGTGCGCTTCAAGGAGGAGGGCAAGATCGGCGGCATCGGCTTCTCCGAGATTTCACCAGCCTCTCTTGAACGGGCGGCCAAGGTCCATCCGGTCATGGCGGTGCAGAGCGAGTATTCGTTGTGGAGCAGATTGCCGGAGCTTGGCCTGATCCAGGCGACGAAGCGCCTTGGCGCGGCGCTGGTTGCCTTCTCGCCGGTGGCGCGTGGTGTGCTGAGCGACGTCGAGATTGATGCCGCAAGCCTTCCCGACCGGGATTTCCGCTCGACGATGCCGCGCTTCCAGGCGGGTGCCTATCAGCGCAACGCGGAAAAGGCAGCGGCGTTCAAGGCCTTTGCCAAGTCGCGTGGCTGGCCGACAGTGGCGCTCGCCAATGCCTGGGTTCTCTCGAAAGGCGAGCACATCATTCCCATTCCGGGCACGCGCACGCCCGAACATCTTGCAGAGAACGCAGCGGCTTCTGCGATCACCCTGACGGCTGAGGATCTGGCGACGATCGAAAATCTGCTGCCGCCGGGCTGGGCGGAGGGGAACCGCTATTCCGACGAGCAGCAGAAGAGTTCGGAACTCTACTGCTAAAAGTCAGTGGCGGAGCATCGGCACCAGTGAGGCAACCAGCGCCAGTGCAAGCCCGATATTCACGATGCGGAACCAGCGCGGATTGGTGAGCAAGCGCCGCAACCCCGTGCCAAAGAGCGCCCAGCCACATGAACTGGTGATGCCCACGGCAAGTGTTATCAGCGTCACGACCACGACGCCGAAGCTGTAGTGCGCGGGCAGCGTGTAGGCAGTGAGCGCCGTCAGCGCGGTGACCCAGCCCTTGGGATTGATCCATTGGAATGCCGCCGCTTGCAGGAAGGTCATCGGCCGCGAGTCTGATGTTGCTTCGCCAGTAGAAGGGGAGGCGGTTGCGATCTTCCAGGCGAGCCACAGCATGTAGGCGGCGCCAGCATATTTCAGGCCCGCATAAAGCAGCGGCGCGGCCTCGAACAGCCGCCCCAGGCCGAAACCCACCAGGGCCACCATGATGGGAAAACCGAGAGCAACACCGAGAACGATGGGCACGGACTTGCGAAAGCCATGCGCCAGTCCCGAGGCCAGGAGGAGGGCATTGCTGGGACCTGGCGTCCAGGCAGATATGGTTGCGAAGACGAGGAGCCCCGCAAGAAGTTCCGATGTCATGACTGCGGATCGCGGAATCCGTTGGTGATCGGATAGCGGCGGTCGCGGCCGAAGTTGCGGCGGGTGATCTTGACGCCGGGAGCGGCCTGGCGGCGCTTGTATTCCGCCACATAGAGCAGGTGCTGCACACGCTTCACGAGGGCCGCGTCATGGCCGCGCGCCACGATCTCCGCCAGCGACTGCTCGCGCTCGACGAGGCCGTCGAGAATGTCATCGAGAACCTCATAGGGCGGCAGTGAATCCTGGTCCTTCTGGTTCTCGCGCAGTTCGGCGGTCGGCGCCTTGGTGATGATGCGGTCGGGGATCACATCGCTCACGGTGTTGCGCCACGCCGCAAGGCGATAGACCTCGGTCTTGTAAACGTCCTTGATGGGATTGAAGCCGCCGTTCATGTCGCCATAGAGAGTGGCATAGCCGACGCTCATCTCGCTCTTGTTGCCGGTCGTGAGCACCATGGAACCCATCTTGTTGGAGATCGCCATGAGCACCACGCCGCGCGAGCGCGACTGGATGTTTTCTTCGGTGATGTCGCGGTTCTTCCCGGCAAAGAGCGGCTTCAGCGCCGACAGGAAGCCTTCGACAGGTTCCTTGATCGGCACTATGTCGTAGCGGACGCCGAGACGCTTTGCGCAATCCTTGGCATCATCGAGCGAGTCCTGGCTGGTGTAGGCATAGGGCAGCATGACGCAGTGGACCTTGTCGGCACCAAGCGCATCGACGGCCATTGCCGCGACCACCGCCGAATCGATGCCGCCGGAAAGGCCAAGCACCACGCCGGGGAAGCGGTTCTTCTGCACATAGTCGCGCAGTCCGAGCACGCAGGCCTTCCAGGTTTCTTCCTCGCGTTCAGGCAGCTTCGCAATGTCGCCGCGGGCACAGACCCAGCCTTCGGGCCCGCGCGTCCAGCGGGTCAGCGCCAGCGCCTCCTCGAACATCGGCAACTGCAGGGCAAGCGAACGGTCGGCATTGAGCACGAAGCTTGCGCCATCGAAAACCAGTTCGTCCTGGCCGCCGATCTGGTTCAGATAGGCGATGGGCAGCCCGGTCTCGGTGACACGCGAGACGACAAGATTGAGGCGCACATCATCCTTGTTGCCTTCAAAGGGCGAGCCGTTGGGAACGAGCAGGATCTCGGCGCCGGTTTCGGCCAGTGTCTCGCAGGTTTCCTCGGTCCAGATATCTTCGCAGATGGGAACGCCGATGCGCACGCCCTTGACCACGATGGGGCCGGGGGCAGGGCCCTGGTCGAAGACGCGCTTTTCATCAAAAACGCCATAGTTGGGCAGGTCGAACTTGTAGCGCAGGGTTTCAATGCGGCCGTTGTTCAGCAGTGCAACTGCATTGTGCAGCTTTGCACCGTCACGCCATGGCAGGCCCATCAGGATTGCAGGGCCGGAAGCGAATTCCCGGGCGAGTTCCTCGCAGGCCTCCTTGCACTGGGCAACGAAGGAGCGGCGCAGCACCAGGTCCTCCGGCGGATAGCCGGCGATGAAGAGTTCGGGAAAGAGCACCAGGTCGGCGCCAGCGAAATGGCGCATGGCCTCTTTCGCCTTGGCGAGGTTCTGCGCCACGGCGCCCACGGTGGGGTTCAACTGTGCCAAGCCTATGACGAGCGAGTCTGCCATGCGGCGCTGTTTAGGGCGACAACTGCGGCCTTGCAAATGCCCGGATGAAGGGCCAAATTTGCGCCCCAAGCAGGCGCCCCGGGGGGAATTCGTGCCGGGGAATATCTCGAAGGAGTTTGAAGATGCGTCTCGACAAGGAAGAACCCTCGCAAAACGTCGAGGATCGCAGGGGCCAGGGCGGCGGCGGTTTCAATTTTCCCGGCGGTGGCCAGGGCTTTCCCGGCGGCGGGCGCATCAACATTCCGATGGGTGGACGTGGCGGCGGCATGTCGCTGTCGACGATTATCCTGCTGGTCGTGGTCTATTTCGCATTGAAGATGTTTCTCGGCATCGACCTTCTCGACATGATGAACGGCGGTGGCGGCGGCATCCAGCTGCCGGGCGGGCAGTCCTCGACCGAGTACCAGATCCCCAACACGCCGACCGACTCGGCTGACACGCAGGGAACGGGTGCAGGCACCGGCACCGCGGATGTCACCACCGATGCCGGCAAGGATTTCGTGGGCCGCGTCCTCGGTTCGACCGAGCGAGTGTGGACCGGCATCTTCCAGCAGATGGGCAAGACCTATGAGAAGCCGCCGCTCGTGCTGTTCTCGGGCTTCGTGCAGTCAGCCTGCGGCCAGGCACAGGCGGCCATGGGGCCGTTCTATTGCCCGCGCGACAACAAGGTCTATATCGACCTTTCCTTCTATCAGGACATGAAGAACAAACTCGGCGCGCCGGGAGATTTCGCCCAAGCTTATGTCATTGCCCATGAAGTGGGCCACCATGTGCAGAACCAGTTCGGCATTGCCGAAAAGGTTCTGGCGCAGCGGACGCGGGTGGGCGAGGCGGAAGGCAATGCCCTGCAGGTGCGCATGGAGTTGCAGGCGGATTGCTTCGCCGGTGTCTGGGCGCAGGAAGCAAACGCGAAGTCGCAGATTCTTGAGGACGGCGACATCGAGGAGGGCCTCAATGCCGCAGCGCAGATCGGTGATGACCGGCTGCAGAAAAAGGCCCAGGGCTATGTGGTGCCGGAAAGCTTCACGCACGGCTCATCCGAGCAACGCGTGCGCTGGTTCAAGAAGGGCCTTTCCGCCCAGAGCCTGCAGGACTGCGACACCTTCTCGACTGACCAGCTCTAGAGTTCGTCTGGCCAGCACCGCACAACAATACCGCACAAACAATAAAGGGCCCCGGAAACGGGGCCCTTCTTCAATTCAAGGAACGTCATGCCCGGTGCCTGCGCACCGGCCGCACCCTGGTCTTGCGGCGAAGGCTTGGTGAGCCCTCGCTTGCAGCGCCGTCTCAGGCCTTGTTCATGTTGGCCTTGATGAGGCCGACGATGATCTGCACGACGAGGCCGGCGATGGCCGAGGTGGCCGTGTTGCCGATGTCGAAGCCGCCGGGCGCAGCAGCCATGCCGATGGCCGGGCCGAGAGCCGTGCCACCGAGAATGCCGCCGATGGCGCCCGCGATGGTGTTGCCAGCCGAGCCGAGGCTCGAATTCTTCACCGCCGCACCGCCAACGTTACCGCCCACAGCACCCGCGATCAGCTGGATGATTAGAGAAACAATGTCCATTTGGGTCTTCTCCCCTAGGGTTTGCCCCCTGCCCCTCGCGGGCAAGAGAATCAGGAGTTTAGCACTTGCCACACCATCGCCAAAGTTGGAGATACAACCT
>CAZUKI010000039.1:0-1726 GCA_964620785.1 uncultured Aestuariivirga sp. | reverse complement strand
GGGAGTTCTGGTGCATGCTGGGGAGCAGTGACGGGCGCTGGATGTGCTATGGTGGCAGACATGAATGATGTGAACACTTCGCCAGGCCAGTCCTTCGCGCCGGCATCCGTCCATGCGGGCGCTAACGCGCTGCCGCGCAATCCGGGAACGCCACTGACATTGGCGTGGTTCGAGGGAGCACAGGTCAACACTTCGGCGGCAGAGCGGCGTGCAGCAACGCTCACCACCAGGCGCACCGTGAAAAAGGAATATCAGGCGGCCTGGCTCATCAAGGCGCTGCAATGCATGGACCTCACCACGCTGGCGGGTGATGACACGGAGGGCCGGGTGCACCGCCTTTGTGCCAAGGCCATGCGGCCCTTGCGCGACGACATGGTGGACAGGCTCGGCCTCAAGGCCATGCCACAGGTGGGCGCGGTCTGCGTCTATCCGGCGATGGTTCCGGCAGCGGTCAAGGCACTGCGTGGTTCGGGCATTCCGGTCGCATCAGTGGCCACGGGCTTTCCGGCGGGGCTGACGCCTCTGCCGATACGCCTTGCAGAGATCAAATACGCGGTCGGGGAGGGGGCGGGCGAGATCGACATCGTCATCCACCGTTCGCAGGTGCTGAAGCAGGAATGGAACGCACTCTACGACGAGGTGGCGGCCATGCGCGAAGCCTGCGGTCAAGCGCATATGAAGGCAATCCTTGCCACCGGCGACCTCAAGACGCTGCGCAACGTTTACAAGGCCTCGATGGTGGCCATGCAGGCGGGAGCAGATTTCATCAAGACATCGACCGGCAAGGAAGATGTAAACGCCACGCTGCCGGTGTCGCTGACCATGGTGCGGGCCCTGCGCGACTATGGCGAACTGACCGGCTACAAGATCGGTTTCAAGCCGGCTGGCGGCCTCAAGACCGCCAAGGATGCCATGAGCTGGCTCATCCTGATGAAGGAGGAACTCGGGCGGCGCTGGCTTGAGCCCGATCTTTTCCGCATCGGCGCGTCCTCCATGCTGGCCGACATCGAACGCCAGCTCGAACATTTCCTCACCGGGCGCTACGCCGCGCTCTCTCATCATGCGATGGCCTGACCCATGACAACAGTTTCCGACGTTCTCGACAGCATGGACTACGGCCCGGCACCTGAATCCTCATCCATCGTGAAGGATTGGCTTGCAGCCCACGGCAAGGGTTTCGGACATTTCATCGGCGGGCGCTTTGCGGCTTCGGGTGCTGCGCGGCTCGATGTGTTCAACCCGGCAACTGAGGAAAAGCTTGGCACGGTGCCGCAAGGTTCAGCCAAGGACGTGGACCAGGCCGTGGCGGCGGCGCGAAAGGCCTTCGGCCCGTGGTCCAGACTCTCCGGCTACGAGCGGGCGAAGCATCTCTATGCACTGGCCCGGCACATCCAGAAGCGCGAGCGTTTCCTGTCGGTTCTTGAAACGCTGGACAATGGCAAGACCATCCGTGAAAGCCGCGACATCGACATTCCACTGGTGGCGCGGCACTTCTATCATCACGCCGGCTGGGCGCAGCTCGCCGCCACGGAATTTGCCGGATATGGCCCGGTCGGTGTGTGCGGGCAGATCATTCCGTGGAACTTCCCGCTGTTGATGGCGGCCTGGAAGATCGCGCCGGCGCTTGCCGCCGGAAACACCGTGGTGCTGAAGCCAGCCGAGTTCACGCCGCTCACGGCGCTGGCCTTCGCCGAGATCTGCACCGAGGCGGGGTTGCCGGATGGCG
>CAZUKI010000038.1:9733-16183 GCA_964620785.1 uncultured Aestuariivirga sp. | reverse complement strand
CGCTCGGCATCGCGCACCTTCTGCACGATCACCTGCTTGGCCGACTGGGCGGCAATGCGCCCGAATTCGATGGGCGGCAGCGGCTCGGCAATGAAGTCACCCACCTGCGCCGCCGGATTCTTCTTCGAGGCTTCTTTGAGGGAAATCTGCGTTGCCTCGTTGTCGATGGTCTCGACCACCTGCAAAAGCCGGTTGAGCCGTGTCTCGCCGGTCTTGGGGTCGATCTCGGCGCGGATTTCGTTCTCGGCGCCATAGCGTGCCTTGGCGGCGCGGGTGATGGCGTCTTCCATCGCCTCGAGCACGATCGCCTTGTCGATCACCTTTTCGCGGGCAACCGCGTCGGCAATCTGCAGAAGCTCAAGCCGGTTGGCACTGATTGCTGTGTTAGCCATTGTCTTCCTTTTCCTCCTCGGCGTTGGAAATGTCGTCTTCGGCGATCTCCGAGCCGTCGCCATAACCCTTTGCGGCATGGCGGGCCTTTGCCGCCTCGATCAATGCGTCCGTCAGGACGAGATGGGCATCGGCAATATCCCGGAAGGGAATGCCGACCAGAATTTTCTCGGATCCCCCTTCGGGGTTGTCGATGTAGAGGCGAACCTCGCCGTCCTCATAACCTTCGAGCACGCCGCGGAAACGCTTGCGCCCCGCCTGTGGCACCGCCATCTCGATCTTCGTGTCGTGGCCGGCCCAGTCCTCAAAATCCTGGGCCCTGACCAGCGGCCGGTCGATGCCGGGCGATGACACTTCGAGATGGTAGTGCGAGCTGATCACGTCGGCGACGTCGAGCATCGGCGAAAAGGCGCGGCTGAACTGCTCACAGTCATCGATGGTGAACGAACCGTCAGGCCGTTCCGCCATTATCTGCACGGTGGAGCCGAACATCTTGACGCGCACCAGCCTGAAACCCATGGAGACAAGCACCGGCTCTGCCAGCGCGGCGATGCGCTGGGCCGGACCCGTTTCCCGGGCAAGTCTCGTGTTCTGGTCTGTCTGTGCTT
This sequence comes from uncultured Aestuariivirga sp., assembly GCA_964620785.1. Classification (GTDB taxonomy): domain Bacteria; phylum Pseudomonadota; class Alphaproteobacteria; order Rhizobiales; family Aestuariivirgaceae; genus Aestuariivirga. The sequence continues at coordinate 15,185 of CAZUKI010000038.1, read as the reverse complement.
CCATTTGGTAACAAAAAAAGCGGGCCCCTCGCGGGACCCACCCTCATGATCCTCTTGCGAGGCTATGTGAGTGAATTCGTGAAGCCTACATAGGCGGTCTGGCAAAAATCCACAAGGCCTGCGGATTCTACTTGACTTTAATCCTATGACAGGCTAATTAGCCTGCATGAACCTTGTCCTCTTCATTCTTGCCTTCATTTTCAAAAATACCCGTCGCCTTGCCGTCGATGCTCAGCTGGTTCTTGCGGGCCCAGTAGGCCTGCACACCATCCGTCCCCATTTCTTCGTAGAACGGCAGCAGTTCCGCGTGGCCGCGCTGGCCCTGGCACTGCATCAGCGGAACGCCACTGCCACAAGAGACTTGCACCAGATCAACGGCAACATCGAACACCTGCCGCGCCCCCGCCATCACCGGAAACAGCCCGCTCGCCCACCCCCAGTCCGGATCACGCGGGTGCACGACGCGGGCCGTGCCATAGACCCGCAGGATCCGCGCCTCGCCGGCAAAGGCGCAGAACATCAGGGTCATGCGCGGCGTCTCGCGCAGATGGGCCGCGGTTTCATTGCCGCTGCCCGACAGATTGAGCCAGACGATCCGCCGCCTGTCGAGGACACGCAGGCTGTCGAGTCCCTTTGGTGACAGGTTGACCCGGCCCGATGGTGCTGCGGTGGCCACAAAGAACATCGGCTGGGATTCGATGAACCGGATGAGCGACGGCGTGAGTTCGTCGGCTGAGGCCATGGCTGTCTCCTCAAGAGGCTGCCTCTCTAAGGCAGGGCGATGCCAGCCCTTGTCAGCACCTTCCGATGGCGACTATCGCGAGCCCATGTCCGCAACCACATTCAGGCCCATCACCATCAGCACGCTGCAACAGCGGCCCGGCTTTGCCGCCATCATCGCCGAGCGCTGCTGGACGGCCTGGTGGCAGGGAAGCGACGTCACCCTCCAGCAATATCGGGCATGGGTCGATGAAAGTGCGGAAGGCAAGGGCATTCCCGCCTGCTTCATTGCCCATGACGGCGACACATATCTTGGTTCCTGCGCGCTGATTGCCAGTGATCTCGATGAGCGCCCACAACTCACGCCCTGGATCGCAGCCCTCTGGGTGGAGGAAGGCCATCGCCGCCGCGGCATTGCCTCCGCGCTGATGGCCAAAGCCGTTGAGGCCGCAGCACATTTTGGCCACGCCGAAGCCTATCTCTGCGCCGTGCCGGAAAAGACCGGCTTCTATGTGGAGCGCGGCTTCACCGTCATGGAGAGAGATGTTGCCGGTCTCACGGTATTCCGGAAGCGCACCGGCCCCTGAACCACTAAGCCCGATCCGCCGCGCCCGCCCTGCTTGCCGTGACCATCGGCCACTGCGAGGCGAGCACCGCCACGATGATCACTGCACCGCCAAGGAAGGTCGCCAGCGGTGGCAGTTCGGCAAAGACGAGATAGGCCAGCACCGGCTGCACTGGCACTTCGAGATTGCTGACCAGCGCTGTCTCGCTGGCCGGAAGCAGCTTTGCCCCTTCCGTCAGCAAGGTTGCGGCCAAGACGAGCACCAGTCCGAAACCGGCGAGGATTGCAATCTCGGGCCCGGAGACGGCAAAGGGCGATCCGAACATGAGGCCGGGTGGCAGCACCATGATCGATGAGAGGATCGTAACACCGATTGCCGAAATCCCCGGGTGCTTGCGGAAGATCGCGAATTGCACCGCGACCGTCACCGTCATCCACAGCGCCAGGAGGTCGCCGATGAAATTGGCGCTGCCCAGCGAACCGAAGCCCACCAGTGCCACGCCGGCAAAGGCAAACACGCTTGCAGCAAGCACCGCGGCTCGCGGCCGTTCCTTGAGGGCGATCCAGGCCACCAGCGCGCAGAGCAGCGGCGCGCTGCCATAGATCAGCGAGACATTGGCGATGCTGGTGAGCTTGTAGGCCTGGATATAGGCCACTGCACCGCTCGCCCAGACGAGCGAAGCCACAACGCCGTTCCAGCCGATGCGCGACAGTTCCTGCCGCGCCGTGCCGCGCCAGAAAAGAAACAAGAAGGCAAACAGGATGCCAAAGGCGGCCCGCCAGAAAGTCACCTCCCATGCTCCCGCCGAAACGCCACGCGTGAACAGGCCAGGCGTGCTGAAGAGCAGGGCCGAGATGACAACGAGAATGAGGCCCCTTCGGTGTTGTGGCGTCATGGCATCACGGGGAATAGCGGGCCGTTCCACCAGCCGCTGTCAGCAGCTTCAGCCCCACAGCGGCAGGCCAAGGATGATTGCCAGCGCGATGAGGCCCAGCGCCACCCGCCGGAAGGTGACATCACTGGCAAGGCCGAACAGGTGGTTGCCGATCCAGATGCCGATGCCATAGCCGGGCCCCGCCACCAGGGCGAGCAACATGACCTCGCGGGTGAGCAACCCGCCGACCGCATAGCTGACAATGGAAATGACATTGCCCGCCGCAAAGAACAGGATGATCGAGGCCCGCGTCGTTGCGGCAGGCGTTTGCCCACCCAGCCAATAGGCGACGACGGGCGGACCGCCGATTTGCGCAATGCCGCTGAACAGGCCGGAGATTCCCCCCACCCCCGCCGTCAGCGCCGCATGGGGCTGGCCGTGATAGCGCCAGCCCGACATCAGCAGGAGCAGCATGACAAGGGCGAGGCCTTCAATGAGCCAGCGCAGGAGCAACGGTTCGGCCAGCGCAAGGACGGCCGTTCCGGTGGGAATGCCGAGAAGCGCGCCGAGCACCATGAGCGAGACATCGCGCCTCGAACCCACACCCCAGGCGGGCCGGATCAGCGGCAAGGTGAGAATACCATCGATGAGCGGCAGCATGGCGCTGGCCATCTTTGGCCCCACGAGGCGGGCTGCCACCGGAATGAAGATGAGGGCTGCGCCAAACCCCGAAAAGCCGCGCGACAGGCCAGCGGCAAGACCGATGAGCGCCAGGAAGACGAGCGTCGTCGTACTCTGTGTGAAGGTGATGGACGGCACGGCTTCCGGCGATAGGCGGCGGCGTGCTGAGCCGCAAGATTGATTTGACAGGCCCTCCATGCGGGAGTGTCATGCTGGGATGCTGCGGAAAGCTGTTCTGGCAGTTGCCTTGTGCGCCACATTCTCCTTGCCGGCGCAGGCCCATAATTGCCGCTGCGTCTACGTCGGCGGCGAGGTCGGACAGGGCCAGACGGCCTGCATCCGCACCAGCAAGGGTGAAGAACTGGCGCGCTGCGAAATGGTTCTCAACAACAGCAGCTGGAAGATGCTCGGCACGCCCTGCAACAAGCTGCAGAGCCAGAAACCCGTCAGTCAGCCAGCGAGCGGATCAGCGTCTTGAGTTCAGGCTCATGGACGCGGTGTGCCGCCGTTTCAATGTCGCACCAGCGCTTCTGCCGTTGGTGTTTTTCCAGCCACGACTTTCGCTCCCGCGTCACCTCAAGCAGATAGACATGAACTTCCAGGCTGCGGGCCAGCTTGGCCTTGCGCTTGGAGTAGCCATAGGTGCCGATCTTATCCCGCTGCATGTGGCCTTCAACGCCGGCTTCCTCGAGGGCTTCCTGACGCGCCGCGTTGTAGTCCTTGAGCGGCGGCATGGGCCAGCCCTTGGGGATCACCCAGCGCCGTGTCTCGCGTGAGGTGATCAGGAGGATTTCGATCTTGCCCTTGCGTTTGCGCCAGCACAGCGCCGCCACCTGGTGCTCACTTGCTTTCGCCATCAGATGATCCGCACGGCAATGAGATAGAACAGCGCCGACAGCAATGCCGCCGCCGGTATGGTGATGACCCAGGCCCACACGATCCGCCCGGCAACGCCCCAGCGCACCGCCGAGGCGCGCCGCGCCGCACCCACACCGACGATGGCACTGGTGATCGTGTGGGTGGTTGACACCGGCACGCCATAGCTCGTGGCAGCAAAGAGCGTCAGCGCCCCCGCCGTTTCCGCGCAGGCGCCCTGCATCGGCGTCAGGCGGGTGATCTTGGAGCCCATGGTGTGTACGATGCGCCAGCCACCGAGCATGGTGCCGAGCCCCATCACCACATAGCATGACAGGATGACCCAGCCCGGCACCGTGAACTCCTCATAGAAGCCGTTGGAATAGAGAAGCACTGCGATGATGCCCGCCGTCTTCTGGGCATCATTGCTGCCATGCCCCAGCGAGAACAGCGCCGCAGTGAGAAGTTGCAGTTTGCGGAAGAACCCGTCCGCGAAGGCCGGATTGGCTCGCACGAACAGCCAGCTTACGAGAATGACGAAAATGATGCCCAGGACGAAACCGGTGAAGGGCGAGAGCACGATGGCATAAAGTGTCTTGGACAACCCACCCCAGACGATGGCCGAAAATCCGGCCTTTGTGACACCCGCACCCACGATGCCGCCGACCAGAGCATGTGAAGATGACGATGGGATGCCGCCCCACCAGGTGATGAGGTTCCAGGCGATAGCCCCGGCCAGGGCCCCGAAGATCACCGTATTGTCCACGAGTTCGGGTGAGATGATGCCCTTGCCGATGGTATCTGCGACATGCGTCTCGAAGATGAAATAGGCCGCAAAGTTGAAGAAGGCGGCCCACAGCACCGCATGGAACGGCTTGAGCACCCGTGTTGAAACCACCGTGGCGATGGAGTTTGCGGCATCATGCATGCCATTGATGAGATCAAAGACGAGCGCCACCGCGATAAGAAAGACGAGAGTGAATGTGACCGTGCCGCCATCCATTGCTGCGCTCAGGCGTGCTCGATCACGATGTCGCTGACGACATGGGCCACGTCCTCGAAGCGGTCGCAAACCTTCTCGAGATGTTCATAGAGTTCGGCGCCGACGACGAAGGCCAGTGCATCTTTCCTCGCACGCCCCTTGAAGAGGGCGCGCAGGCCTTCATCATTGAGCTGGTCCGACTGCTCCTCGATCTTGGTGATTTCGCCAGTGAGCGCATGCAGGCGTGCGCCGTTCTTGGCGATGTTCCGCAAAAGTGGCAGCGCCTCGGCCGTCAGCTTGGCGAGCAGGATGATGCGGTCTGCCATGGCCCGCATGTTGGGTTCGAAGACCTTGACATCATAGAGCATGACCGCCTTGCCGGTCTTGTTCATCTGGTCGATGGCATCATCGAGCGCCGAAGACAGGGCCTTGATGTCGCTGCGGTCAAAGGGCGTGATGAAGGCGCGGCGGATGGCCTGCATCACCTCATAGGAAATATGGTCGGCCTCTTCTTCCTGGGCTGACAGCCTGGCGCAATTGTCGGCAAGGCCCTTGCCGCCATCGAGGATGGCGCGCAGCGACCCGGCCGCTTCAACAGCCTTGGCCGCATGGGCCTCGAAGAGATCGAAAAACTTCTCTTCTTTCGGCATGATGGACTTGATGAAGTGAAACACCGGGCCATCTCCAATTGTGACAGTTCCATGACGGGCATATTACAATGGAAGAGTTTGGCAAACCGCGATTTTCGGCAATTCACCGCTTTTCGTAAGTGAG
>CAZUKI010000038.1:6857-9633 GCA_964620785.1 uncultured Aestuariivirga sp. | reverse complement strand
GCGAGGTGCTCGCCGCCGCCGAAGCCGATTTCCAGCCAGCGCTCGGGCTGTGTGCCCTGCAATGGTTGTGCAAGCGACACGGCAATTTCCGGCAGCAGCTTTTCCATCAGTTCCAAATGGTGACGGCGCAAGGGTTTCCCCTTGCGCCGTCCGTAGAACTGGTAGGCCGGGCGCTCTGAAATCACTTCACCGCTTTCTTGAGCTTGGCCACGAGGTCGGTCTTCTCCCAGGAGAAGCCGCCATCCTTGTCAGGCTTGCGCCCGAAATGACCATAGGCGGTGGTGCGCGCATAGATCGGCTTGTTGAGGTCGAGATGGGTGCGGATGCCACGCGGCGACAGGTCCATCACCTTGCGCAGCGCTTTCTCCAGCTTGGCCTCCGACACCTTGCCGGTGCCGTGCGTGTCCACATAGACCGACAGCGGCTGTGCCACGCCGATCGCGTAGGAAAGCTGGATGGTGCAGCGCTTGGCGAGCTTGGCGGCCACCACGTTCTTGGCGAGGTAACGCGCCGCATAGGCAGCCGAGCGATCAACCTTGGTCGGGTCCTTGCCCGAGAAGGCGCCGCCGCCGTGTGGTGCCGCGCCGCCATAGGTATCAACGATGATCTTGCGGCCCGTGAGGCCGGCATCACCGTCCGGTCCGCCGATGAAGAACTTGCCGGTCGGATTGACATGCCAGACGGTGTTCTTGGTGATCCAGCCCTTGGGCAGGGCCTTGCGCACATAGGGCTCGATGAGCTTGCGCACGTCATCCGAGGTCATGCTCTCGTCGAGGTGCTGGTGCGAGACCACGATCTGCGTGGCCTTCACCGGCTTGCCGTTCTTGTATTCAACCGTGACCTGGCTCTTGGAGTCGGGGCCGAGACGCTTCTCGCCACCGTGCCGCGCTTCGGCGAGGAGTTGCAGGATACGCTGCGAGTAATAGAGCGGCGCCGGCATGAGGTCTGGCGTTTCATCGCAGGCATAACCGAACATGATGCCCTGGTCGCCAGCACCCTCGTCCTTGTTGGCGCTATCATCGACGCCCTGCGCGATATCGGCCGACTGCTCATGCAGCACGATGTCGAACTTGGCGTTCTTCCAGTGGAAGCCAGCCTGTTCATAGCCGATGTCGCGGATCGCCTTGCGCGCCACCTCTTCGATCTTGTCCTTGGTGATCGATTGCGGTCCGCGCACTTCGCCTGCGATCACCACCTTGTTGGTGGTGGCCAGCGTTTCGCAGGCCACGCGCACCCGCCAGGGGTCCATCTTTTCGGCCAGCGCCTCGCGGTAGAACAGGTCGACCACCTCGTCGGAAATGCGGTCGCAGACCTTGTCGGGATGCCCTTCGGACACCGATTCACTGGTAAAGACGTAATTCTTGCGCGCCATGCTCGACCCCGCCATTTCAGCCATTGTGGCTGGCATATAAAGATATGTTTATGTGAATTGGAAGCTACATGGCGGAAGCTCTTGCCCGGGTCAAGGGGCTAGCCGTCGCGGCTCAGCGCAAAGAAATCTCAGCTATTGCTGTCAACCACCTGGCGCGCCAGGTTGACGATGAGCTTTTTCTTGTGGGAGTCCGCCTCGCGGAAGACCTTGGCGAGCTGCACGCCCTCAGGTGACATGAGGGCCGATGTGAAGTCGTCAACCTGTGGCGATTCGCTCATGCCGATGTCGCCGTCCTGGCCCGGCAGGCCCTCGAAGAAAAACTGGATGGAAACCCCGAGGGTCTTTGCCGTGTAGAACAGGCGACTCGCGGAAATACGGTTGGTGCCCTTCTCGTATTTCTGGACCTGTTGAAACGTTATGCCGAGGAGCTCGCCTAAACGCTCTTGGCTCATATTGATCAATTGCCGACGAACACGGATGCGCGAACCAACATGCACGTCAATGTAATTCGGATCCCGTCTTGCCATCTTGTCCTCGCGATGCTCTTGAAAAGACAAAGCACCTGACTTGGCCTGTCCCCCCGGACATCGGCAAGATCCAAATCGTTAGGTCGAAGCTGTAGCGCACGTCATAATTCTAGGCAACAAAAAATCAGTCAATTCGATCACATTCATTCACGAGATGAGAATCCGAGAACAAGAATGAGCGCCGGAATGAGACTCGCGAGAAGGCTCAACAACACGCCAAAACGGCTGAATGGCGTGGCTGCGCCAGCTTTTGGCAAGGCACCGCGAAGTGCCGTGGCAACATCGAGATCACTACGCGCGACATAACGTCCGACGCCATCTATGATTGCCGAAACGCCGGTGTTTGCAGCGCGTGCAACGGGCAGATTCTGTTCGACGGCACGCATGCGGGCCTGCGCCAGATGCTGATAGGGCCCCACCGAGTTTCCGAACCACCCGTCATTGGTGACATTAACCAACCAATCTGGTCGGTGAAGCGGATTGACCAAACGGTCAGGGAAAATGATTTCATAGCACACGAGAAGACCAGCCGCTCCCGCGCCACCGAAATTGATGGATGATGGTCCCTGACCCGGCGTAAAACTTTCAGGCAGGCTGACCACCTTGCGGAAACCCAGCGGCTCCAGAAGCCATGCCAGCGGCAGGAATTCTCCACCCGGAACCAGCCGCCACTTGTCGTAGTGATTAACCACGACCCCCTTGTCATCGATTGCGAGGATGCTCGTGAAATAGCGGTCGCCCCCAGGCGCACCCGCCTTTTCACGGCGGATTGCCCCGGCAATCAATGACTGTCCGGGCAGCAACGCGTCGCCGATACGGGCAAGACCTGCGCTGTTCTCTTCTATGAGAAATGGCAGCGATGATTCTGGCCAGATGA
>CAZUKI010000038.1:3289-6757 GCA_964620785.1 uncultured Aestuariivirga sp. | reverse complement strand
AGCCAGGGCAGCAAGCCCCAGAGCAGCACCCAATAGGTAAGCCCCGGCATGCCGATGAGGCTTGCCAGTTGCAGCGCGCCGCCCATGCCATCGGCAATGAGACCCGGCGCAGCCCAGGGAAAACCCGTGAAGAAAAAGCCGCGTCCCAGTTCCGCAATCGCAAGAGCGAGCGGCAGCGAAGCGACAGCGGGAACACCGAAGCGCTTCACGAGGCGTGAGACGGCAAAGGCCGCCGCCCAATAGAGCGCGAGGAAAGCCGCAAGCCCGCCCACCGCGAAAGGCATCATCCACAGATAGGTTGAGGCATCGACCAGGAAGGCAAAGCCGATCCAGTGCAGCGCGGCAGTGAAATAGCCGAAGCCGAACGCCCAGCCTTCAAATGCAGCACCGATGATCGTCGTGGGCCTGCGTTGCAGGAGCATGGCCGCCACTGGCACGCTGACGAAAATCAACGGCCATAGCCCCAAAGGAGGAAGCGCCAGCGACAGCACGGCACCCGCGGCCAGTGCCACGAGGAGCCGTGCCGCGCGTGACTCCAGGGTGAAGCTCACGCCGGACTAGCGCCTCTCCGCCACTGCCTTTGCCATCATGCACAGGATCTCGAACATCATCACCGCACCAGCATAGGCGGTAAGTCCCGAAGGATCGAAAGGCGGCGAGACCTCGACGACATCCGCGCCCACGATGTTGACGCCACCCAGGAGCCGCAACATCTGCTGCGCCTGGAAGGTCGTGAAGCCGCCGATCTCTGGCGTGCCAGTGCCCGGCGCATAGACGGGATCAAGCATGTCGATGTCGAAGCTCACATAGGTTTCACCATCGCCAACAATCTTTCGCGCCTCCTCCATGATTGCCTTGGGGCCTTTTTCCATGGCCTCCTCGATGCGCACCAGCCGGACACCCACCTTCTCGCCGAACTCGAAATCGTCGTTGTCATACATGGAGCCGCGCAGCCCGATCTGGATGGTGCGCTTGGGATCGAGCACACCCTCCTCGATGGCGCGGCGGAACGGCGTGCCGTGGGTATATTTGAAGCCGCCGAAATAGCCGTCATAGAGATCGGTGTGGGCATCGAAGTGGATCATGCCCACCGGCTTCTTGGCGCCAACGGCACGCAGGATCGGCAGCGAACAAAGATGATCGCCGCCCGCCGTCAGCGGCCTGATGCCCTTGCCGATGATCTTCTTGAAGTGGCCTTCAACGCGCTTCAGTGCATCATCCACATTGGCGGGGTTGACAGGGGCATCACCGAGATCAGCGACATTGGCGAGATCATAGGGCACGATCCTGCTGGTCTGGTGCATGCGCCTCACCATCGAGGACTGGTCGCGCATCTGGCGCGGCCCGTGGCGCGGTCCCGGCCGGTTTGTGGTGCCGCCATCCCAGGGCACGCCGACCACGCCGATGTCAATCTTGGCCGCATCATCGAGCGCGATGTGCGGCAGCCGGAAGAAGGTTGCGATGCCGCCGAAACGCGGCGTCACCAGGCCCGACATGGGCTGGTTGTAGTCCTTGGGGTTTGGCATTCGTTACTCCTGATCTTCGCCCACACTAGCGCATCGGACGCGCAAATGAAGCCATTTGCGACGCCAGCAGGGCACCAGACGCAACCATCCTGTGCAGCCAGCGCATTTCCGCTAATCGCTGACGGTGGCGTGACATTGCCATGACCAGCAGATAGGTTCGGGCCATGCAGCAGTATGATTTTCTTGTTGTGGGCGCAGGCATCGCCGGCGCATCCGCCGCAGCCCACTTGGCCCAAAGCCACCGCACCCTCATGATCGAAATGGAGGAGCGTCCGGGCTATCACACCACGGGCCGTTCGGCCGCCACCTACGAGCCCAATTACGGTCCGCCACCCATGCTCGCCCTGACACGGGCCAGCGAAGCCTTCTTCAGGGCGCCCCCCGCAGGCTTCAGCGATGCCCCGCTCTTTGCCGACCGCCCCTCGCTCTTCATCGAGGCGGTAGGCCAGGAGGCCTTCACCGCAGACCTGCTTGCCAAGTCTTCCGGCCTCGACGAGATCAGCCGGGAAGAAGCCAGGAAAATCTATCCGGTGTTTCGTGACGGCTATGTCCGTCGCGCCTTCCTTGACCGTTTCACCGCCGACATGGATGTGGACCTGATCCATCGCGGCTTTCTCAAAATGTTCAAGGCAAGGGGTGGCGAACTCCTGCTTTCTTCTCCGCTCACCGCATTGACGCGGAAAGCCGGGCTGTGGCAGGCCGTGGCCGGTCCTCATCGCATCGAGGCAAGGGTCATCGTCAATGCCGCAGGTGCCTGGGGTGACGTGGTGGCGGAGCTTGCAGGTGCTGCTCCCATCCGGCTGCAGCCGAAGCGCCGTTCCATCGGCGTGATCCCGTTCCACAGCGAGGCAGCATGGCAACACTGGCCCATGGTGACGGATACCGGCGAGACCTGGTACGCAAAGCCCCAGAGCGGCAAGTTGATTGTTTCCTCCGCCGATGCCACGCCCGTCGATCCCCATGACGCCTATGCTGATGACATGGCGATTGCCGAAGGCGTCGAACGCCTGATGGCGGCAACCACCATCGAGGTGACGCGCATCGAGCACAGCTGGGGCGGGCTTCGCACCTTCGCGCCCGACGGCAGTCCGGCTGTCGGATTTGATCCGCAGACGGATGATTTTTTCTGGCTCGTCGGCCAGGGCGGCTATGGCATCCAGTCGGCCCCGGCGCTTGGCGAGACCGCCGCCGCCCTGGCGCGGCGCAAGCCGGTTCCACAGGCCGTGCTGGAGCGCGGGCTTAATCTCGCTGACATTTCCCCGGAGAGGTTCCAGCATCATGCCTTTGCATAGATCCGAACACAGCGTCGGCGAGGCCCTCGTCGCCCTTCTCGAAGATTACGGCGTGCGCACCATCTTCGGCATTCCGGGCGTCCACAATGTTGAAATGTACCGGGCCCTGCCGCGCTCGCGCATCAGCCACATCCTCACCCGCCATGAACAGGGCGCGGGCTTCATGGCTGACGGTTTCGCCAGGGCGACCGGCGAGCCGGGAGTCTGCTTCACCATCACCGGCCCCGGCCTCACCAACATCATGACGCCCATCGGCCAGGCCTGGAGCGACTCGAGCAACATCCTGGTGATCTCATCGGCCCTCGACATTGCCGACGCCGCGCAGGGGCGCGGCCGCCTCCATGAAATGATCAGCCAGCACCAGGCGGCCCTTTCCGTCACCAGCAATGCCTGGCGTTGCTACACCGCCCTTGACGTGCAGGATGCGGTGGCCCGCGCCTTTGCGGGCTTTGCCGGTGCGCGGCCTAGGCCCGCCTATGTCGAGGTGCCGCTTGATTTGTTTGCCGCCCCGGCAGGCGGCGGCTGGAAGGCCCATCAGCGCCCGCACCTGCCCCATGGTGATGCCCATCTCCTCGAAAAGGCAGCGGGCCTCATCGCCAAGGCCAAGCGCCCGATGATCATTCTGGGCGGCGGCGCCCTTCACGCCGGGC
>CAZUKI010000038.1:0-3189 GCA_964620785.1 uncultured Aestuariivirga sp. | reverse complement strand
CCTGCCGGTTGCTTCCAGGCCGCCGCCCGCCAAGGCCCCGCCCACCGGCGATGATCCGTTGCGCAAAACCTTGACCAAAGTTCTGACGGTGATCCGTGAGACCCTGCCGGAAGAAACTGTCATCGCTTCCGACATGACGCAGATCGCCTATGCCGCAAACCAGGTATTCCAGGTGTCGAAGCCGCGCACATGGCTCCATCCCGTGGGCTTTGCCACGCTGGGCTTTGCCCTTCCGGTCGGGATCGGCGCCAAGTTCGGTGTCGGTGAAAAACCGGTTGCGGTCCTGCACGGCGACTACGGCCTCCAGTACACCATCAATGAACTGGGCACCGCCGTGGAACACAAGCTGCCCATCCCGATCCTTGTCTGGAACAACAACGCGCTTGGCGAGATCCGCGACGACATGGTCTCCAAGGGCATCCAGCCCAACGCCGTGACCTTGCGCAATCCCGATTTCCAGATGCTCGCCAGGGCCTATGGTGCCGCTGCCGAGAAGCCCGACAATCTCAAGTCCCTGTCGCGGGCGATCGCTGCAGCCCTCAAGGCCAATGGCCCGACGCTCATTGAAATGACCCCGGACATGGTCCGTGGCTAGCCCGGCGGAAACAGCAGTCATTTTCGATTGCGACGGCGTGCTGCTCGACCTCCAGCACAGCGAGGAGGATCTCTTCTTTGCAGCCCTCGCCGAACATGTGCCGACTGACGACCTGTCGCGTGACTGGAACAGCTATACCATCCGCAATGACGACGACATCGTGAGTGAGGTTTTACGGCGCTTCGGCAGGGACATGGCGGTGAAGCCGCAAGTCATTGCCCACTATCTCGATGGCATGGCAAAGGCCCTCGCCAGCGGGCGCATCACCGCAGCGCCCATTCCTGGCACCCTTGGCCTGTTGCAGGACCTGAGCACCAGGCACAGGCTGGGACTTGCCACCGCGAATTTCCGCGAGGTCGCAAGGCTCAGGCTGGACCAGGCCGGGCTGTGGCCCTTCGTGTCTGAGCATGCCATCGGCGCCGATGGCGGCGGCCACAAGCACCAGCTACTCTCGCGCCTCCTCGCAACGCTGCCGCTGCCGAAGCACCGCATCGTCTATGTCGGAGACAACGTCATCGACGTCGAAGCCGGCCTGCGCAACGGTGTCCACCTGATCGGCTTTTCCCGGAACCCGGCCCGCCGTGAGCAACTGCGCTCCGCAGGTGCTGAACATCTTGCGGAAAGCCACCACGACACCGCCCGCCTGATCGGCCAGCTTCTCGCAACTTGACCCTGCCCGGTCACTGTGTGATTCCAGCATGGCACAGATCGGAAGCCATGCATGCAAGCCCACGGATCCAACCAGTTCGCCCTCCTCAAGACCAGGCGCTTCTGGCCGCTCTTCGTCACCCAGGCCCTGTCCGCCTTCAACGACAACGTCTTTCGCTATGCCCTTGCCATCCTGCTTCTGACCAGCCTCGGCAAGGAACAGGGCGGCGTCCTCAACACCGTTTCGGCCGCTCTCTTCATTCTGCCCTTCTTCCTGTTCTCGGCATTTTCCGGGCAACTGGCTGACAAGTTCGACAAGGCCTGGCTGGCCCGGCGCATCCGTTTCGTTGAAATCTTCATCGTGGCACTTTCGGCCTATTCGCTGTTCCACGGCTGGGTTCCGCTGCAACAGTTCTGCGTCTTCCTCGCGGGTTGCCAGGCAGCCTTCTTCGGTCCCATCAAATACGGAATCCTGCCCCAGCACCTCGAGAAGGAAGAACTTCTCGGCGGCAACGGCATGGTCGAGATGGCGACCTTCATCGCCATCCTGCTCGGCACCATCTTCGGCACGCTTGCCATCAACCAGGCCGGCGGCCACTTCGCTGTCAGCGCCGTGATGGTGGGAATCGGCGTCTTTTCCTTCTGGACCTCGACGCTCATTCCCGATGCGCCCTCCGCCCAGCCTGATCTCAAGCTCAACTGGAACATCCTCGGCGAAACCTGGAATGTCATCGCCATGGTGCGCCAGCGCCCGGAGGTCTTCCAGGCCATTCTCGGCATCTCCTGGTTCTGGTTCCTCGGCGTTGTCTTCGTGACGCAGATTCCTCTGTTCACCTTCGACAGCCTGCGCGGCAATGAATTCATCGCCACCCTGATCTTCGCGCTCTTCTCGGTCGGCATTGCCCTTGGCTCGATCCTCTGCAACCGCCTGCTCAAGGGCCAGATCACCGCCAAATATGTGCCGTTGGCGGCCCTGCTCATGAGCCTCTTCATGATCGATCTCTATTTCTCGGCGGGCCGTGCCACAGCACTCACCCCGGAAGGCGAGACGGCAACCGTCCTCGGGATCATCGGTTCCCTGCGCGGCCTCCACGTACTCTTTGATCTTGCCGCCATCGCCACTCTCTCGGGCATCTATGTCGTGCCGCTCTTTGCCATCATGCAGGCGCGGACGCCCTATTACCTCCGCGCCCGCACGGTGGGCGCCAACAACATCGTCAACGCCATCTTCATGATCGTGGCGACCGTGTCATCGGGCTTTCTCCTTTCGGCGGGACTGTCGGCCCGCGGCCTCTTTCTCGCCCTTGGCCTCGCCAATCTGCTGGCCGCCGCCTACATCATCCGCCTGCTGCCCCATGACCTGCTCGCCGCCGCGGCGCGCTTTTTCTTTCGCCTGTTCTATCGTGTCGAGGTGCGCGGCCTGGAAAATCTCGAGGCGGCAGGGCGCCGGGCCCTGATCGTTGCCAACCACACTTCGCTGCTCGACGGCCCGCTGCTCTCCGCCTTCCTGCCGGAACAGGCGAGCTTTGCCATCAACACCGAGATGGCGAAGAAATGGTGGGTGAAGCCGGCCTTCGCCCTCTTCGAACTCTGCCCCATGGATCCGGGCAATCCCATGTCGCTGCGCACCCTCGTCGAAGCGCTGAAGCGCGGACGCCGCGTGGTCATCTTCCCCGAAGGCCGCATTACCGTCACCGGAAGCCTGATGAAAATCTATGAGGGTCCGGGTGCCGTCGCCGCCATGGCCCGCGCCAAGATTCTCCCCGTGCGCATCGAAGGCGCCCAGTTCTCACCCTTCACCAGGCTGCGCGGCGTTTATCCGCGCCGCTTCTTCCCCAAGATCACCCTGACCTTCCTGCCGCCGGTCTCATCGGAATCACCGCAGAATCTCAAAGGTGCGGCGCTGCGCGAGCATCAGGCGGAAAAGCTCTACACGGTGATGACCG
>CAZUKI010000037.1:12625-16549 GCA_964620785.1 uncultured Aestuariivirga sp. | reverse complement strand
CACCTCGGCGACATGGACTTCAAGGTGGCGGGCACTTCGGAAGGTGTGACCTCGCTGCAGATGGACATCAAGATCACCGGCATCACGGAAGAAATCATGCGTGTTGCGCTGTTCCAGGCCAAGGAAGGGCGCATGCACATCCTCGGCAAGATGTCGGAGGCGCTGGAGAAGGCGCGTCCGGGCCTTGGCGAATATGCCCCGCGCATCGAGCAGATCAAGATTCCGACCGACAAGATCCGCGAAGTGATCGGCACCGGCGGCAAGGTCATCCGCGAGATCGTCGAAAAGACCGGCGCCAAGGTCGATATCCAGGACGACGGCACGGTGAAGGTTGCTTCCAGTTCGGGTGCCTCCATCACGGCTGCCCTGAAGTGGATCAAGTCGATCGTTTCCGAACCGGAAGTCGGCGAGATCTATGAAGGCAAGGTCGTCAAGATCATGGAGTTCGGTGCCTTCGTGAACTTCTTCGGTTCGCGTGACGGTCTTGTCCATGTTTCTGAACTGGCGCCGCAGCGCGTCAACAAGGTGGGCGACGTCGTCAAGGAAGGCGACACCGTGAAGGTGAAGCTCCTTGGTTTCGACAACCGCGGCAAGATCAGGCTTTCCATGAAGGTCGTCGACCAGGCTACCGGTGAAGACCTGAGCAAGAAGCAGGCGGAAGCCGGATCGGACGAAGGTTCCGACGAAAAGACCGGCGAATAATCGCTGCAAGAACGTTGCGCCGGGCGCGGGATTTTCTCCGCCCGGCGCTTTTCATTTTCTAGGACGGGTGCCTGAGGCCCTTTTCCTGGGCATAGTCGAGACAATCCTGCCAGGGCCTGATGGCGGCAGATGTGGTTGCCGAATGCAGCGACGTGGCGGCTGCGGCATTGGCGAGGGCCAAACAGTGCGCAAGCGGCCAGCCCTCATGAATCCCCAAGAGAAAGCCGGCATAGAAAGCGTCACCTGCGCCGACAGTGCCAACGATCTCATCCTGCGGCACATTGACGGAGGGCGCGTAGACCTGTTCGCCGGAACGGCTGAGGGCGATGGCCCCATCGACATGGTGGATGGCCGCAACCTGCACGATGCCCATGTCGAGCAGCGCGGCGCAGGCTTGCGCTGCGGCATGCCAGTCGAAACCGCCATTGCCATCGCTGAGGCCGATGCCCGTGACACTTTCCGCTTCATGGTCATTGATGGCCAGGATGTCCACATGCGGGAGGATCGGCGGCACCAGTTCGGCAAGGATCGCCGCCTCTACCGGCACCAGTTCCAGAGCAGTCAGGAAACCCCGCTGCTTTGCTTCGTACATCACCTCGGCCCAGTGCTGGCCCTCGTCCATGGACTTCGCAATGCCCGGCGAACCCAGATAGTAGATCTTGGCGTTGGCATCGCGCGGCCGCAACAGGTCAGGGGTCAGTTGCGCGTTGACGCCCGGCTTGTGAAAGAAGGTGCGCCGCCCGCTTCCGATGGTGGTCATCACCTGGGTGTTGCTGGTGAAGGCCTTGGGCCGGCGCTGAAGATGCGCCGGTGACAGGCCATAGGCCTTGCTCTCGCCCACGAAAATATCAGCATAGGCATCGTCGCCGATCACGCCCTGAAGGCTGACGGGAAAGGGCGCCTTGAGTTTCTTGAGCGCCGCCGCGGCATTCTGCGGCGGGCCGCCGGCGCCATATTCGGTGCGCTCGATGAAGGCAACGCTCTCCTGCTCCGGCCAGTGGTCCACCATGTGAACGATGTCGAGGATCACCGTCCCGGCAAGAACGATGCCGTTGCGCTTCAAGACCTGAAGCCTTCAAGCACCGCTTCGGTGATCACCTGGTCATCCTCAAGCCTGCGCACGGCCTTCAGATTCTTGCGCGCCAGTGTCGCGTGATAGTCCTTCACGGCTTCGAGCGGCGTCAGGTCACGGGCCACGACACGGGGAAAGAGCGCCAGAAGATCAAGAGGGCTTTCGGCCAGCTTGATCTTGCGGCCGAAGAGGGCAATGCGGGCTCCCGATTTCTCGGCCTGGTGCAGCAGTTCGAAGGTGTCGCGCGTTGTGCCGCCGGAACCACCGAGGATTCCCACCACCAGCTCCGGATCGTAGCTCGCAAGCTCCTCCATCCAGCGCCGCCCATTGAAGGGAATCTTGAGGAAGAGCGGCCGGTCGGCCTTGGTCTGGCCAGCGACGGTGCGCAGTATGTTGTCATTGACGAAGGCAGGCACCTGGTCGGGCGAGAGGCCCTTCGGGGCATTGGGATTGAAGACCTCAAGGAAGTGCCGGAACTTGTTCTTCACCGCATCGGCGCGGAACTCGTTGTAGGCGAGCAGCGACTTGTAGTCGTGGTCGAGGTCATTGTTGAAGGTGACGGAATAAAGCCCGAGGTCCGCGAATTTCCGGCAGTGTGCGAGGTTCGCAGTGCGGAAGGGGCGCGACATCTCGTTTGAGTATGAAGAATGGCTGGCCCGCCAGATATCTGTCGCGTCATTGGCGCGAATGGCCGGTGTCACTTTCGACTTCTTGAAGAGCCCCGTTGCCGAGACTGCCTCGAGGGAGGAGGCCGCAACCAGCATGACGTCAACGACGCCATGCTTGACGACATCGATGATGGACTTCCGGAACTCGGTGACATTGGCGATGCCCCTGGAGGGATCATTCAGGTCACGCGGGCCGGGCGCCGAAACGCCGGCCGACATTTCCGGATCCTTGGCATCGGCGATTATGAAGTCGGAGGGCTTGTACTTTCCGGAAGTGATGTGTTTCAGCTTGGCGTCGAGAGATTTCATGCATGGGTCCTTTTCGCATATGTATGTCCGTGGCGGCTTGCCAAGGCAAGCGGGCAACCACATAGTCTCCCCATGAAAACGCTAGTCCTCATTCCTGCCTTCGGCTGTGACGCCAGGCTCTACGCCCCGCAGATCGCAGCCCTTGAGGGCCGGGTTTCCTGCATCGTCCATGCTGGCAGGCAAGACCGTTATGAAGCGATGGTTGCGACATTGCTGGCAGAAGTACCTGGCGATTTCGCCGTTCTGGGCACCTCCATGGGGGGAAGGCTTGCACTCGAAGTCGCGCTGGCGGCACCCGACAGGGTCGAGGGGCTGTGCGTGATCGGGGCAGGAGCGGGGGGCACTGCCGATCCCGCACCATTGCTGCGGCGCTCGGCCCGGGTGCGTTCGGGTGAGAAGGGCGCAGTGCTGCAGGAGATGAGCCAGATCATCTCGCACAAGGAAGGCCCACGGGGCATGGCTACCCGCGAGGCCTTCATCAGCATGGGACATGATTTCGACACCGAAGCCCTGGCGCGGCAGTCCGACGCCCTGGCGCACCGCACCGACAAATGGGAGCAGCTTGCGGGGATTTCCTGCCCGTCGCTTTTCCTGTGGGGGGTCCATGACCAGTTCAGTCCCGCTGCCGACGGGGCACGGATGGCAGAGATGGTTCAGGACGGCAGCTACGTCGAACTTCCTGATTGCGGACATTTTCCGACACTGGAGTATCCCGACAAGGCCACGGACGCCATTGCCGCCTGGCTTGACGATGCCGGGGTTATTTGAGGCTGAGAAGATATTCGGCGATGGCCTTGAGATCGTCCTCGGGCAGCCGTGCCAGGTTGGCCTGGACCCTGCCCATGCCGCCTGAACTCATGTTTTCATAGCCAAAGGCTTCGCCGTTCTGAAAGGCGAGCACCAGGTCGGCGGCGTCCTTGTATTTGCCGCGGCCCACAAGATCACGCAGCGATGGCACGCGGCCCTGGCCTTCCGGGTGCGGGCCACCTGCCAGAAAGCGCGCAGCATCCGAGGTCATGAACAGGGTGCGCGGCGTGTGGCATTCGCCGCAGTGGCCGGGACCGTTGACGAGATAAGCGCCGCGATTCCATGAGGGAGTCTGGCTTTGGTCCTCCGTGAATTTTGCATCTGAAAAACCGATCCACTTCCAGGCGCCGATGCCTCGGCGAACAA
>CAZUKI010000037.1:8442-12525 GCA_964620785.1 uncultured Aestuariivirga sp. | reverse complement strand
CCAAGGTTGCGTCTGGTCAGAAGCCTGCTGATGCTTCAGCCTTGCGGAAGCCGGAATTTGTCGTGGCAGTTCTGGCAGGCAGCGCCAAGTGCCGGAAATGCAGCCTTGAGACTGGCATCGTCGGTGGCGGTGCGCATCTTCTGCGCGGCTTCATACCAGGCTGCACCAGCGGCCTGGAAAGTGGCCGCATCCGTCCAGATTTCAGGCTTGGCACGGGTCTCCACTGTTTCACCCTTCTGGGTTTCAGCAGTCCAGAATGTATCCCAGCCAGCGCAGGCCGCGTCTTCCTTGTCATAGGCGGCCTTGAGTGCTGCAGCATCAAATGGTTTTTCGCCCTTGATCACGGGAACTGCAACGGCAAGGGTTCCGCCATGGGCCTTCATGCAGGCCTGGCGACCCTTGATGGCGTCGTCCGCCGGCCCGGCCATTGCCGTCGTTGACAACACCGCGAGGCCAAGAGCGCCCGCAACAAGACCCGTCTTCAAACATTGATACATTCATTATCCTCCGGTTGGCCACTGAACTGGCAATTCCCGCTACGGGAATAGTTACATGGCGGCCTTTGCCCTGTCGCTCACGATTTCGTGAGGACCGGGCGGATGGCTGCATGGTGAATGGCAGATGAACAAGTGGTTCGGGCGCGCTTCAGGCGGCATGCGCTTTAAATGTTTGTAAGTTCAACGCTGCTATCGACATCGCTAGAGTAGTTCCATGTCAAAGACCGCCACCACCACCGAAACACGCCGCACGAAGCCGCTGAGCCCGGATCTCCTGGAAGTGCTGCACATGCTGTCGGCGCTTGAAAGCCAGCCGCGCCCACCGCAGACGGAAGCCGGCGGCAAATAACATTCGCTGCTTTTGGAATGAAGAAAGGCCCGCTTACGGGCCTTTTTGTTTTGGTTTGAACATGTGGGAACCGGCTAGTTGGTGATCTGGCGGTCGCGCCAGGCGTCGCTGGCGCGGATCAGCAGGGCAGTGATCGCCGGTTCCTGCGTGTTCTTCGGGTCGGCCATGAGGACGACCACATCCTGGACACCAAAGCTCAGGGCAAGGGACTTGAGGCCGTTGCGGCAGATGGCGGCGCCGGCAAGATCACCTGCGGCAACGCAGGCGGCAATGCTGTTCACGAGGTGATGCATTTCGGCGTGGGCGGTCTTTACCAGCATGGTGACGGTGCCGGCAGAGAGGCTCCTGCTGAACTGATCCCATATCTTCACGGCGGCTTCGCCACCACCGGTGGCTGCGATCCGCGCGGCGAGGGCATTGCGGACCGCGTTCTTGAGTTCGTTGCTGTTGGCGGGCTTCGGCAGGGCGCTGTCAAATGCGCCGCGCCAGTGACAGTTTTCGGTCGAATCGGCAAGGAAGGCCGAAAGGGCGAGGATGGGCACGCCGCGGCACAGTTCGGCATCGCTGCGGATATGACGCGCGGCGGTGACGCCATCCATGACCGGCATCTCGATATCGAGCAGAATCAGGTCATAGGCGCGGGCCTTGGCCTGCTCCAGGGCAAGTTCGCCGTCTTCAACGGCGACGACTTCAAAGCCCATGCGCTCAAGAAGGGCGGTTGTCACGGTGCGGGCACTGGCCTGGTCCTCGGCATAGAGAACGCGGCGGCGCAGGCCATCCTCCCTGAGGGACAGGGAGGGATCTGGAACTTCAAATTTGGATGCGGGACTTGCCATGATGACTATGGCGGCAAGCCTAGTGTCGCAATCCTTGCCCAGAGGTGAGCAAGGTTAAGAGACCTCGCACCATGATTAACACTTGCTGAATTTCACTTGGTTCCGAACATGCGGTCGCCGGCATCACCGAGGCCCGGCACGATGTAACCGACCTCGTTGAGATGGCTGTCCACGGAGGCGGTGAAGATCGGCACCTCAGGATGTTCCTCATGAAAATGCATGATGCCTTCTGGTGCTGCGAGAAGGGTGACGAGGCGCATGTCCCTGGCGCCCCTCTCCTTGAGGCGGCGGACCGCGGCCGCGACCGAGTTGCCGGTGGCCAGCATGGGATCAACAACGATGGTCCGGCGCTCGGAGATGTCTTCCGGCACCTTCATGTAATATTCGATGGGCTGCAGCGTCTTGTGGTCACGGTACAGGCCGATGTGGCCGACGCGGGCCGACGGAATCAGCGAAAGCATGCCCTCCAGAAGGCCGTTGCCGGCGCGGAGCACGGAAACGATCACCAGCTTCTTGCCCTTGAGAATGGGGGCTTCCATCTCGGCCAGCGGTGTCTCGATGGTCTGGGTGGTCATGGGAAGGTCACGGCACACCTCATAGGCAAGGAGGTGGCTGATTTCATGGAGCAGCTGGCGAAACACCGCCGAGGGGGTGTGCTTGTCGCGCATCAGCGTCAGTTTGTGCAGGACGAGCGGATGATCGACGACGGTAAGATTGACAGGCGGCGTGAAGGGTTTTTTCTGCGGCATGGCTGGCTCCTTGGCACCTGTCATGCCAATGGAATGAGGCGCTCTTCAAGGCCGCCGTCCCGGATGTCCACGATTTTGGCCACGATTTTGGCTGGTTTCGACTTTGCCCTTGAAAAGGGTCCGTGAAACGACTATAGTGTAACTAACAAAGTTACGGATAATATCATGACAAACTACACAGTTCCGGCCGGCACCCGCATCGGCCACATCCACCTCAAGGTCGCAGATATCAAGCGGGCCCTCGATTTCTATTGTGGCGTCCTCGGTTTCGAGTTGCAGCAGATGTATGGCGACCAGGCGGCCTTCATCTCGGCTGGCGGTTATCACCACCACATCGGCCTCAACACCTGGGAGAGCAAGGGTGGCTCGCCGCCGCCGCGCAACACGACGGGCCTCTTCCACACGGCCGTGCTCTATCCTGAGCGCAAGGACCTTGCCAATGCGCTGAAGCGGCTCATCGACAGCAAGTGGACGCTCGATGGCGCGTCCGACCACGGCGTTTCGGAGGCGCTTTACCTGCGCGATCCTGATGAAAACGGCGTCGAGCTCTATTGGGACAAGCCGGAAGCAGAATGGCCACGCAACCCGGACGGCAGCCTCAAGATGTTCACGCAGCGCCTCGACCTGCAGGATCTTCTCGCGCAGGCCACCAACTAGGCCGCTACCTGAATTTTCCTGCGCGCAAAGGGGCTGAGACCGAGCCATTTCAGGAAGGCCGCGGTTGCAGCCCTGTCGCCGGCGACCTCAATGATGCCGGCGTCAAGTTCCTGCTTGAGGTTTGAAATGCCCATCCAGACCGAGGTCATGGCGCGCAGTGGCGCCTTGAGCACCATGTTGACTTCAAAGCCGGGGTCGAAATGGCAAAGATCAACAGTGCCGTCAGGCTCGACGACCAGCCAGTAGTGCTGGCGTGCAACATCGACGTCCGGATAGTGGAACTCAAGTGTATAGCGGCGGGGCGGTGGTGGCCGCGGGAAGATGTTGCGGCGCATGTCCCACATGAGCAGCGATGGATCCAGCTTCGTCAACGACAGCTTCGAATCGACCCATTGCTGGCCCCAGTGACCGAGGGCCATGATGATGGGGCGCAGATCCTCGCCCGCGGCAGTCAGGTGATATTCCGTGGCGCCCGGCTTGCCGGTGCGTGAAACGATTCCGGCCTCGCTCAATTCCTCAAGCCGTCTTGACAGCAGCGAAGGCGACATGCGCGGCACGCCGCGGCGCAGTTCGTTGAAGTGCCGTGAACCGCAGAGAAGTTCACGCAGTACAAGTGGGGTCCAGCGCGTGCAGACGATTTCCGCGGCCATGGAGACCGGGCAAAACTGCCCGTAGCTACCGTGATCCGGCATTCATACCTCCCACGATCTGGTGAAAACCTAGCACTCAATCCGGGGCGTCCAAAGTACAGAAACTGTACCGGCGGGCCGCCGCACGACCGGCACCATCGCCGGCCGGTACAGTTGCTGGACTAGCGGAACACTTGAGCAGGGGCGAAACTGCATTCCGTAAGGCCACAAGAAGCATCCGTGGGAGGAGTGCCAGATGAGTGCCGTCAGCCAGCTGAAAGCCACCGCCGCAACGCCAGACCTCGTCAGCATCGTGGCGCAAATTGGGCCCGAGATCGCCGCCCGCGGCGCCTCGGCCGATGACAG
>CAZUKI010000037.1:2263-8342 GCA_964620785.1 uncultured Aestuariivirga sp. | reverse complement strand
GTGGAACCCCTGCTCAGGCGCATCGCGGCAGAAAAAATCATCGTGCTCACCAGCGGCGGCACAGACTGGATCCCCGGCTCCGGCACGGCCGAGAGGGTGGAGGGCGGCTTCAGGATCGCGGCGCGAAAGTCATTTGCATCAGGTGTCGAAGCTGGCGCCCTGCTGCTCACCAGTGCGATCTTCGCGGACAGCGATGGAACACGCTCAGTCCTGCATTTTGGCGTACCGATGAACTCACCGCATGTCCGCATTGATCCGGTCTGGAACACGATGGGCATGCGCGGCACTGGCTCGCATGATGTGGTGATCGATGGCCTTGTCGTTCCGGAAAATGCTGTCGTGCTCAAGCGCAAGGCAGGCGAGTGGCATCCGCTCTACCAGATCGTCGTCAACATCGCGATTCCGCTCATCTATGGCGTCTATCTGGGCGTGGCCGAACAGGCCCGCGACATCGCGGTTGCGATCTGCGGCAAGCGGCGATCGGACCCCAGCATCACGCAACTGATCGGACAACTGGACACCGAATTGCGCGGCGCGATCATCGCCCATGACGACATGCTGGCGGTCTCGCGGCGCAATGCACCTTCCAATGAAGCGGTGAATGAGGTGATGATGGGCCGTACTCTTGTTGCCCGGCACGCAACCAGGGCAGTCGAACTGGCGATGGAGGCGGCGGGCGGTGCAAGCTATTTCAAGCGCCACGGCCTTGAGCGCTGCTTCAGGGATGTGCAGGGCGCACGCTTTCACCCGATGCAGACCGTGCAACAGGCGAACTATGCCGGCGCGATGGCACTTGGCCTGCCGGTCGAGCGCATCTTCTAGGGCAGGCTGGCCAGCACGCGCGGCAGCGCCTTTGCCAGAAGGTCGAGATCGTCCGGGGTGCCGCAACTGACCCGGATGCAGCGATTGAGCGGGGCCACACCCGGCATGCGGATGAATATGCCGTGCTGGAGAAGGCCCTCGACAATGGCCCTGGCGTGAGTTCCGTCACGGCCGCAATCCAGGGTGACGAAATTGGTGGCCGAGACCAGCGGCTGCAAGCCATTGGCACGGCCGATATCAGCAATGCGGATGCGGGCCCTGGCGACTTCGCGCTGGACATGGCCAATCCACTTTGCATCGGCAATTGCCGCCAGAGCGCCAGCCTGGCTGATGCGCGAAATGCCAAAGTGGTTCCTGATCTTGTCGAAAGCCGAAACGATGTCGGGGTGGCCGATGGCATAGCCCACGCGGATTCCCGCCATGCCATGTGCCTTGGAGAAGGTGCGGAAGCGCAGAAGGTTTTTCCGCGAGCAATCGATCGGTGGTGCTGTGCCATCGGGCGCAAACTCGACATAGGCTTCATCGAGCAGCAGCAGGGTTTCATCAGGAACGCGCGCGATGAAGGACTGAACCTCCGAACTGTTCCAGAAGGTGCCCATGGGATTGTCAGGATTGGCAAGGTAGATGAGCTTTGCGTGTTCCTTGCGGGCCAGCGCCAGAAGGCTTTCGAGGTCTTCGCGATCATTCACATAGGGCGCAGCAACCAGCCTGCCGCCCGCTGCCGCCACATGAAAGTTGAAGGTGGGATAGGCACCGAGTGAAGTTGCAACCGGATCACCCGGTTCGATGAAGAGGCGGACCACAAGGCCCAGCAACCCGTCGATGCCGCCACCACAGACAATGTTCTCGGGCTTGACACCGAGCGAGGCGGCGATTGCCGATTTCAAGTCGTAGTTTTCCGGGTCACCATATTTCCAGCTTTCCGTTGCCGCCGCCTGCATGGCGGCGATGGCCTGGGGGCTTGGGCCGAAGACGTTTTCATTGGCACCGATCCGCGCAGCGATGGCGGCTCCGCTGCGGCGCTCAAGCGCTTCAGGCCCCACGAAGGGAACTGTGGAAGGAAGCTTCTCGACGATGGATGTGAATTTCATGATGGCTCTAGCTTGTGGCGGAAAACTATGTGCGGATCGGTTCGAGTGCCGACCTGACCGCTGACAGGGTTGTGCCGCCGGGGTCTTTGTCGGGATCCCATGATGCACAGACCGAGAATGACACGACGCGGGCGCTGTCCAGCAGCATTCCGATCATGCGCCGCATGTGGTCTGCCGAGGGTCCACCCTTCACCGGATAAAGAAAGGCTGGTGCCTCACTCGCGTCGATGATGTCGGCGTCAAAATGAACGTGAAGGGGACCGGCAGGAAGGGCGGCAACATCAAACGCCTCTGCGGGAACCTGCATGATGCCGGAGGCTTCGACCAGAAGGCGCTCTCCGGGGTCGAGATCGCGGCCATCCGACAGCACGATGCGATCATCGGCGAGGGGCTGGAGAGACACAGCCTCCATCAGGCGCTGGTCGCCGCGCCCGGTCAGCATCGCCAGAGGCATGCCACCGAGGAAGCCTGATGGCGTGGTGTCCCAGGTGTTGAAGTCACCGTGGGAATCGAGCCAGACCAAAGCTGGCTGCACGCCGCCGCGCGCCAGGCCGGCCATGACCGGGATCACCTGACAGCAATCGCCGACGACGGTAAGGGGCCGACCCCCGCCATGCACGACCCCGGCAACGGTTTCCGCCAGCTCCCGGTAGATGGGTGCGAGGCTCTCGAGCTGGTCGCCCGGTCCTGGGGCGGCCTTCACCAGGATGTCGCCCGGCTCGGCCAGAAGGCGGGTTGCCTGGGTTTCGCGATCAAGAAAAAGCGGCGAGCAGATGCGGGTAAACGGGGCCTGGGAAATCATGCCATTTGCTTAAAGCCAGCGCTTCGCCTTGGAAAGGCCCGCCTGAAGTGCAGCCCCCGAATTTCAATTGCCTGATCTGCGCCTTTCCGTTATCGCCGCCCGCGACAGCCCAATCCAGGAGACCGCCGATGGCCCGCATCACCCTTCGCCAACTGCTCGATCACGCCGCCGAACAAGACTATGGCGTGCCGGCCTTCAACATCAATAACATGGAGCAGGCGCTGGCGATCATGGCTGCCGCCGACAAGACGGACTCGCCGGTCATCATCCAGGCGTCGCGCGGGGCGCGCTCCTATGCCAATGACATCATGCTGCGGCACATGATGGATGCGGTTACGGAAATCTATCCGCACATTCCGGTCTGCGTGCATCTCGACCACGGCAACGAACCGGCCACCTGCATGACGGCGATCCAGGCCGGCTTTACCTCGGTGATGATGGACGGTTCGCTCAAGACCGATGGCAAGACGCCGGGCGACTGGACCTACAACGTCGGCGTCACCAAGGAAGTGACGCGCATGGCCCACCTTGGTGGCATTTCAGTCGAAGGCGAGCTTGGCGTGCTCGGATCGCTGGAAACGGGCATGGGCGACAAGGAAGACGGCCATGGCGCCGAAGGCAAGCTTTCGCATGACCAGCTTCTCACCAACCCCGACGAGGCCGTGAAATTCGTCAAGGAAACCGATGTCGATGCTCTTGCCATCGCGATGGGCACCTCGCATGGCGCCTACAAGTTCACGCGCAAGCCGGATGGCGCGGTGCTGGCCATGAACGTGATCGAGGAGATCCACAAGAAGCTGCCGAACACCCATCTCGTGATGCACGGATCTTCTTCGGTGCCGCAAGACCTGCAGGACATCATCAACGCCTATGGCGGCAAGATGAAGCCGACATGGGGCGTTCCCGTCGCGGAAATCCAGCGTGGCATCAGGAACGGCGTGCGCAAGATCAACATCGATACCGACAACCGCATGGCCCTGACCGGCGCCATCCGCAAGGTCCTGAGCGAAGACCCGTCTGAGTTCGATCCGCGCAAGTATCTCAAGCCGGGCATGGAGGCGATGACCAAGCTGTGCACGCTGCGCTTCCAGGAATTCAACACGGCGGGCCAGGCTTCCAAGATCAAGAAGGTGCTGCCGCTTTCCGAGATGGCCAAGCGCTATGCCAAGGGCGAGTTGCAGCAGAAGATCGCGGCATAACGCCAGCCCACCACAATCTCTGCGACACCCGCCGCGCTTCTAGGCGGCAGAGCGCATAATGGTCTTGACGGCGCCGCGGTTGCGCCCACCCATGGATGCAATCTTGCGGTCCTGATTGATGATTTCCGTCAGGGCAAAGGCTTCAATCTCTTCCTTTGCGATGCCTGGCGCATTGATCTTGCGGCGTGAACTCTTGCTGCCGTCCTCGTAGATCACGTCGAAGAAGACAAAATTGTCGGCGATTTTTTCGCGGCGCTTGGCCATGCTATTCTTCTTTCTGTGCGGCGGGCAACGGTTCTTCCGTGCGCTCTCCCGCTTCCAGCTTGCGGTTCTGGGCCCTTTCATCGCGCTTTGCCTGCTTCTCGAGTGCCTTGGCTTGCTTGGCGCGCTCGCGGTTGTTGCGCTCCTGCCGATAATTTGGAGGAAATGCCACGGTGCTCATCCTTTGTCAGTGAAGGTTTTGGGGCCAGTGAAGGTATTGGGGCCTTAGCACGGTCTGGGCAGCGTGCCGGAACTTATTTTCAACTCTGGCGCTGTCAGGCAATCGCGGGCCAACGGCTAAATGCCGGCATACCATTCATAGCCGCGGTCTTCCCAGAAACCGCCCTTGCCGCCGCCAAGCTGGGAGAATTCCGAGACGAGTTCGATGCGGCGGATGTATTTCGCCATCTTGTAGCCGAGCTGGCGCTCGACACGGACGCGCAGCGGCGCACCATTGGCGACAGGCAATGCTGCATCGTTCATGGCATAGGCCAGTATTGTCTGCGGGTGGCGGGCATCGATGAGGTCAATCGACTCATAGTAAAGTTCAAGGCCGCTGAGTGAGCGGGCGAGCGCATCATAGCAATGAAACACGACGTAGCGCGCAGCCGGACGGAGGCCGACCTGATCAAGGATGTATCCCAGTGGCACGCCCTGCCATTTGGCGATGGTGCTCCAGCCCTCCACGCAGTCATGGCGGGTGATCTGGCTGCGGGACGGCATGTTGCGCAGGCTTTCGAGTGAGAAGCGCATGGGGCGCTCGACAAGCCCGCCAACCTCCAGGGCATAGTCCGCGAAATTCCTCTCCCTGAGGGCGAGATAATCTGGTGTGTCGGGATCGGTCGAGCCATTGGGGCGCTGGGCCTGGCGGATGTCCGAGGGCGCAAATTCAGGGGCAAGCTGGCCCGCTGATTGCAGGGCACGCTGGGCCCGGTAGGTGAGGCCGTTGATGCTGATCATCCACTCGCGCAGCGGATTGGCGCGGTCGGTGAGCATGTCGAAGGCATCGCAGCCGGCAAGCGGAAGCGCTGCTGCTGCCGTCAGGCCGGCGCGCAATATCTTGCGGCGGTCAAGCAGAAGCCTGGACATTGGTCGTCCTCCTTTCCTGGCGTGGCGAGAGGCGATAGCGGCCGGTCACGATGGAGCGTAGTTCGTTGAGTGGGCCAGCGAGCAGGATCATTGCGATGTGGACGACGAAAAAGAGAACGAAGAGAGCCATGACCGCGAAGTGGATGGTGCGGGCGGTTTGCCGTCCGCCAAAGAGTTCAGGCAACCAGGGCAAGACGGCATTCATGCCGGGCGACATGCTGAGCCCGGTGAGGATGATCAAGGGAAAGAGCACGAAAAGCACGCCGCCATAGGCGAGCTTCTGCAGGGGTGAGTAGCGGACGGAATGAACGAGCTTGAGGCGCAGATGGTCCTTCACGTCACGCCCGAAGTTCCGGATGTCCCGGCGGTTCGGCACAAGATCCTTGCGAATGTGGCGGTTGCGGAGCGATGCGACGAACCAGACGCAGAGATTGGCAACGAAGACCCAGGCAAAAAAGAGATGCACGACGCGGCCCGTGGCGAGATCGCGCGTCGATGGGATGGTGAGCGACCAGGGCATGGCATCGACGGCAAAGATTTCGTTATCGTAGCCGAAGCCGGATTCATTGCCGAGATAGAGCGCGGGATGGGCATTGAATATCTGCAGGCCGGAAGCGACCAGGAAGAAAAGGGAAACGGCCCAGATCCAATGGGTGAGGCGCGTCATGCGCTTCTGGCGCAGGATCAGGCGGCCCGGCCTGTCGGGAGTTTCCATGGTGAACCTCTTACTGGCTGCTAGAGCTATCTCCTCCGGCGGGGAAGTGAAAGCGCCGGAGGAGACACAAGCCTGTGACGGGCGTTTACATTTTCGGGAG
>CAZUKI010000037.1:0-2163 GCA_964620785.1 uncultured Aestuariivirga sp. | reverse complement strand
CAAAGGCAGCATTGACGGGAGCAAAGACCGTGAATGGGCCGGGTCCTGACAGGGTATCGACAAGGCCAGCGGCCTTCACGGCGGCCACGAGCGTGGTGTGATCCTTCGAGTTGATGGCGTTCTCGACAATGTTCTTGTCTTCGAACATGGGGGCGCCGCCAACATCGGGATTTACGGCAAGGGCCGAGGAAGCCGAAGCGGCAAGAAGGCCTGCAAAGAGTGCGGTGCGCAAGAATGTCATTGGTTTTCTCCGTTTGATCTGCGTTTCATGTGTCCCCGCGAGCGGCGGGGTCAGGCGCAGTCACGGGACGGCCGCCGCGAAAGTTTCAGCCTGGTGAAGAAAGTCCCGATAACGCTTTCGTGATCAGATGGCCGCCAGCTTGCCGGTGGCGAGGACTGGACCTGTCGGAGATCCGGTGGGCGAGCCGCCCTGTGGCTCATCGCTGATGGCCAGAACAGCATTTGGAAACCTGGCGCGCAGCGCCACTGGAATGGTGTGGAGCGAGGTTGTTCCAGAGGGCAGCACGCCGATTGATATTGGCGCATCCTGACCGGCAATCAGCCAAAGCTCGAAGCTCCTGCCGGTGGCGGGCTGGCCTTCCGTGCGGTTGAGGCGAAGTTGCCCCGTCGTCTCATCATAGAAGGCAACCAACCTGACCTGGCCGCTGTCACCGGCAAGTTCCGCCACCAGTTCCTGCCCCGGTGTTCCTTGCGGTTGCTGCATCATGCTCCATGCGCCGATGGCGATGGCCGCAACAAGTGAGGCGAGAGCGAGGCCTCGCCAGAAGCCGAGACTGTTCCAGAGCGAGGCTCGTTGCGCCGAGCGCCGCTGACCGTGGAGGCGATGCTCGATCCGCGCCAGCAGATGCTGCGGTGGGGCAACCGGGGCAATGTCTTGCGAAAGTTGCGTGAAATGCTCTTCCCAGAAATGAACCTGGGCAAGGAGGCCCGGATTGCCCGCCAGCCGCGCTGCAAAGGCGTCGCGGGGCTCGCCCTGCAAAACGCCCAAGGCATATTCGGCGGCCAGCATGTCGTCGTCGTCCGGGGGCACGGCGTGCGGCGGAATGGTGGGGCGCCTTGTCATGATGACAGGCACTCGCGCAGGCTGATCAGGCTGCGGCGCAACCAGGTCCGTACCGTGTTGATGGGCTGGCCCAGGCGCTCTGCCAGCTCCTGATAGCTATAGCCTTCCATGTAGGCGGCCTTGACCGCCTCGGCGCGTCCCGCCGACAGTTTCTCAAGACAGTGCCGCAGGCGTTCTGCCTCGGCGCCGTTGACCGCCATCTGCTCGGGCGTCGGGCCCGCGTCGGCGATCTCATCGGCCGCTTCCAGTCCTGCCGATTCAGGCCTTCTCGCGCGGATGCGGTCTATGGCCTGGTTGCGGGCGATGGTGACGAGCCAGGTGATCGGGCTGTAACCCGAGACCTGGTACTTGCCGGCGTTGTGCCAAATCTTGACATAGGTTTCCTGCAACACGTCTTCAGCATCCGTCCTGTTGCGCAAGACACGCAGGCAGACGCCAAAAAGTTTCGCCGAGGTTGCCGCATAAAGCTGCCGGAAGGCCTGCTGGTCGCGCAATGCGACCCGGCCGATCAGTCGGGATATGTCCTCCGGCGACATGGTGCAGGCATAGCGTGAACGGCCCGGCATTGCCAGACACCATGGCCCGCAAGAAGCTCGGCAGGGGAAGCGGGAAAAGTGCCCGCAGTGCCATTATCGTGGCGAGGACAGAACCAGGCGCAGGCCCAGGTGGGCGGGCGGCCTTCCGGTGGCACAGCCGCCGGTGGCAGGATCGCGGACAAAGAGCGTGACCTTTGCCTCGTGCTCGCCCATCGCGAAATAGGCCGGACAATGGCCGCTCGCTGCCATCACGCATGTCGAAGTCCATTCCCAGACGTTGCCTTTCACATCGGCAATGCCCTTGCTGTTCTTGCCAAAGCCGCCAGGCTTGCGCAGCTTTGGGTCAAGCCTCGCACCGCTTCCGTAGGTGGCGGCCCAGGCAAGCCTGGGATCGGTGAAGATTTCCTTCGGCTTTTCTGGTGTCACTTCGGAGAAAGCCTGCCATTCCGCGAGTGTCGGCAGGCGAACTTCCAGTCCCGAGGCCCTGCGCGCCCATGCCACGAACTCTTCTGCGTCAAGCGCGTTGATACCCGTGACGGGATA
>CAZUKI010000036.1:5640-16818 GCA_964620785.1 uncultured Aestuariivirga sp. | reverse complement strand
TCCTTCCGGCCGGAAGACAAGGACAAGGACAATGAAGCCGAAGACTGCAACGTCCCGGTAGGCCGTGCTGAAGGCCGCCGACCAGGCGACTTCGGCCACCGCCAGCACGATGGCACCGGCGATTGCCCCGCGGATCGTCCCGAAGCCGCCGATGACCGAAGCGAACATGGCCTTGAAACCCGTTGTCAGGCCGATTGAGAAATTGGCTCCGCCATAGACGATGGCCGATGTCCAGCCGGTGACGCCCGAAAGCCCCCCGGCGATGGCAAAGCTCATGGCGGCCACATGTTGCGCGTCAATGCCGCACAACCCCGCCAGCAGCGGCTGCTGCGCGCAGGCGCGCCAGGCCAGCCCGAAACGGCTGCGGGTCAGCCACAGGCAAACGGCTGCAATCGCAGCGCCGGAGACCATGATGGAGATTGCCGTCAGCAACCCGACGCGGATTGGAAACGGCCCCCCCAACCGGATGAAGTGCTGGTCGGAAAGCAGTGGCGGAATCCAGATGTCGGCATTTCCAGATTGCAGGCGCATGAGTTCCTGCAGGAAGATGGCAAGCCCGATGGAGCCGATCATGAAGGCCATGGGATGGCGCAGCAGATCCCGGCTCAGCATCACCTTCGATACGGCAAAGCCGAGTGCCGCCCCGCAGGCGATGGCAAGGCCGAGTCCGGCCATGCCCGATGCAAAGTCGCTGGCACCGCTGACCATGCTGCTGAAGCTGGCATAAATCGCAGCAAAGCTTCCAAACATCGCGAGGTCGCCGAAGGACAGGAAGATCCGCCGCGTGATCGCCTGGATCATTGCGAAGGCGACGGCAAGCGGCAGGTAGAAAGCGGCAAGCTGCAGGGCATTGAGAAGCTGCTGCAGGACATAGGCCTGGTCATGGCCGAGTTCGATCATCTCCGGTGATCATGGCTGTTGCCACGGGCAAATGGCAAGCCACCGGTCTCCGCTTCCCCCGGCGGCGCCCCAGCGACGCTACCGCGCTAGTGCCGGAAATGCCGGACGCCGGTAAAGACCATGGCAAGGCCGAGCTGGTCGGCGACCGCGATTACTTCGCTGTCGCGCTGCGCTCCACCCGGCTGGATGATGGCGCTGGCCCCTGCTTCCGCCGCCGCCTCGATGCCGTCGGCAAACGGGAAGAAGGCATCGGAAGCCAGCACGGCGCCGCGTGTGAGCGGACCGTCGCCACCCATGGCCTGGGCCGCATCCTGGCTCTTCCTGACGGCAATCCGCGTCGAGTCGATCCGCGACATCTGCCCGGCACCAATGCCAACCGTAGCTTCATTCGTGGCAAAGACGATGGCATTGGACTTGACGTGCTTTGCAACTTTCCAGGCAAAGGAAAGATCGCGCATCTGCTCCGCCGAGGGCGCTTTCCTGGTCACCACCCGGAACGATGCTGCATTCTCGGCAATGTCGTCCCGGTCCTGCAGCAGCAGTCCGCCGCGCACCGATTTGAAAGCGGCACCTGCGGCACCAGCGGGTTGCAGCGCCGGCAGGAGCAGAAGCCGCAGGTTTTTCTTGGCAGCGAGTACAGCCTTCGCCTCGTCGCTCGCTCCCGGCGCCAGGATCACCTCAGTGAAGATTTTCGAGATTTCTTCGGCGGTCTCGCGGTCGAGCGGCTTGTTGAAGGCCAGGATACCGCCAAAAGCACTGACGGAGTCGCAGGCCAGCGCGTGGCGATAGGCTTCCGTGAGGCTGCCGCCGAGAGCTACGCCGCAAGGATTGGCGTGCTTGACGATGACGCAGGCCGGGCGTTGCGCCGGATCAAACTCCAACACGGCATCGAGTGCCGCGTCGGCATCATTGATATTGTTGTAGGACAATTCCTTGCCCTGAACCTGCACCGCATCGAGAACGCCCGTGCCCACACCGGCGATCCTGTAGGCAGCGCCCGTCTGGTGAGGGTTTTCCCCGTAGCGGAGAACTTGTACCCGCTTTGCGGCAATGACCAGGTTTTCCGGCGCTGCCGCATCGTCTTCGCGCCCCAGGAAACTGGCGATCGCGGCGTCATAGGCAGCGGTGTGTGCGAAGGATTTTGCCGCAAGTCGTTTGCGGGTTGCAAAGTCGATGGCACCGTTGCCCGCCTCGAGGCGCTTGATGAAGTCGCCATAGTCGGACGGATCGACGAGCACGCTGAGCCGGTCATGATTTTTCGAGGCAGCACGGATCATCGCCGGCCCGCCGATGTCGATGTTCTCGATGATGTCATCCCGCGAGGCACCACTCGCCACGGTGCGCTCGAATGGATAGAGGTTGACGACCAGCAGGTCGATGAGGCCGATGCCGTGGGCTTCGCGTGCCGCGTCATGTTGCTGGTTGCCGCCGACCGAGAGAAGCGCGCCATGGATCCTGGGGTGCAGCGTCTTGACCCGCCCGTCCATGATTTCCGGAAACCCGGTCACTTCGGAAACGTCGGTGACAGCGAAGCCATGATCGCGCAGGAAACGCGCCGTGCCGCCCGTCGAGATGAGATCGCAGCCCCGCTTCGACAAGTGTTCTGCAAGCTCCTTCAGGCCGCTCTTGTCGGAAACCGAAAGAAGTGCCGTCTTGATTTTCACTGCATCAGCATGCGGCATGGCGCGCTCAACCCCGTCCAGCTTGTAGGTGGGCCTGCTGTTAGAGTGATCTGCCCTAGAAGGGAAGTTCGCTGTCCTGTGCGGCAGGTTTCTGCGACTTTCCGCCACGAGGCCGCGCCGAAGGATGCTTCTTGAGTGCCCATTGCATGCATGGCCCAGCGCCGTCGAAAGCCGTGATCTTCAGGCTTCGTCCCGCCTCCGTGCATGAAATTCCGGCAGAGCGCACGCGAAGCTGCCAGCCTGAACCATCCGGCATGTAGATGTTGGCGCCGGCCTTGTCCTGGCTACGCAGCACCTTGCAACGGGGCGGAAGGTCGATCCACACCGACTGCGGGCCCTTTTCTCCCGTGCGGCCGTCCTCGAAGCGGATGTCCTTGCCATCGGCACTGAGATAGATGCGCCTCTCGTGCCCGAATCCCTCGCTGTGCCATGCCATACTGAGCATTTCACCCTGCGCCAGTCCGCCTTCATACTGGGCCGGTTTTGCAGCACCCGCTGGCGCGCCTTCGCCACCATGAATGAGAAAGAGCGGCTTTCCGCGCAGCGCGATCTCGAAGAAGGCCAGATTGAACTCCCGGCCCCAATGGGCAAGCAGACATGTGTCACCCTGTTGCAACCGGGTCCGGCCGGCCTGGGCCGCGTGCGATATGGCGTGAACACCCACAAGCCGCCCCTCAAGCTCGGGTGGAACCTCGCCTGCAATATCGGCGGACCACTGTCCCTGCCCGAAGTTCAGCATTGCGATGTAGGCAAGAAGCCGGTCCTGGGCGGCAAGTACATCGACAGGCGCCCCCGAATTTTCGCCGAGGACGTCATGCAGCGCGCCGGCAAGCGCGATGGCCCGCTCCGGGCTTTGCCAGGCATCGCCGCCATCGGCCAAAACAATCTGCGTGAGGCTTGCTGAAAGTTGCGCCCAGGCCTTTTCCTTGAGTTGTGCGAAACCACCACTGTTGCGCGCCAGGTGCAGGAAGCTCAATGACTGTTGGACGGCGGCCTGCGGATCATGGGGCTTGAGGTGCTCGACTCTTGCACATTGCAGGGTGAGTGCCTGTCGGAACACCGCCTTCTCTCGCTCGCCTGCGCAGCCTGAAAGGCCGGGGAGCACGGCGGCAAGATTGTTCAGACGTTCCGTTTCGGCCTGCATGTTCCAGCTTGACGCCGATGACGCCATCCAGCCATCCATCAGCCGTGCCAGGTAATAGACATGCAGGCGGCGCGGCTTGACTGAAAAGTGCCGGAGCCATGCCAGGCTGTCGCGTTCCTTTCGCCATGCTTCGGAAGCGGCCTTGTGCCTGAACAGCTCATCCGGTGTCGAAAGCACCGCCTCGCCAGCAAAGGTAAATCGGCCACTGTAGAAGGAAGCTGCCTCCGAGGAATCAGCTTGTCCGGCGTCTGGCGCGCTTGGCGCTGCGCTAGGGCCAAGCTGGGCCTGTGCGGCATGCAGGACATGCGCAGTTCGGGTCCGGAACGGACCAAATGGCCAACTGGCCTTGGGGCGGATGAAGCCGCGGAGCAACATGGTGATGAACCGGAATGGTAAATGAAACCTTGCCCCTGCCTTCGTTAATGAAACACTAACGGCGGCACGAAATTCGGCGCTCGGAAGCTCATGTGCAAAACCTGTCAGGAGCCGTGGGCGGGGCCATTGCGCAGGCCCGCCAGCCTATGGCAAGCCATTCTCATGAAAGTGAAAATCGCCACCTGGAACATCAATTCGGTCCGCCTGCGCATCGCTTCGGTGGAGCGCTTTCTCAAGGAAAACAGCCCGGATATCCTTTGCCTGCAGGAAACCAAATGTCCGCAAGGGCAGTTTCCCTCGGCTCCCCTCAAGGAACTGGGCTATGGCCACATCGCCGAATTTGGCCAGAAGGGCTATCATGGCGTTGCCATCGTCTCGCGCCTGCCGATCCACAAAAGCCATTCCAAGTCATTCTGCGGCAAGGATGATTGCCGCCATATCGCCGTTGAGATCGAGACGCCGCGGCCCTTGCACCTGCACAACTTCTATGTGCCGGCCGGTGGTGACGAACCCGACCCGAAGATCAATGACAAGTTTGCGCACAAGCTTGGCTTCCTCAAGGAAATGCTGGCCTGGTCGAAATCCGAGGCCAAAGACGGCAGCGTCCACAAGGCCGTGGTCGGCGATCTCAACATCGCGCCATTTGAGAATGATGTCTGGTCGCACAAGGATCTCCTGAAGGTGGTGAGCCATACGCCCATCGAGACCGCCGGCCTTCTCGACATCATCGCCGCCGGCGGATGGACCGATGTGATGCGGAAATCCGCTCCGGAACCCGAGAAGCTATATACGTGGTGGAGCTACCGCGCCCGTGACTGGCGCGAATCCAACCGTGGCCGCAGGCTCGATCATGTCTGGGCCAATGACAGCCTTGCCAAGGGCTATCAGGGCATGTCGATCCTCAAGGACTGCCGTGACTGGCAGCAACCGTCCGACCACGTGCCGGTCATTGCCGAGTTCAAGCTTTGACGGATAACAATGGTCTCAGAGGCTCGAAAAGCTGCGGGCCTTGCTGAGTTTCACCCGGACGTCGTCGAGTTCCCGGAGTGAGGCCGTGAGCCGATTGGACAGGACCTGCAGCACGGCCTCGCCAAACTCCGGATACTCCTTTGCGACCCGCTGAAAGAGGGCCGTGTCAATGCGCGCCGCGATCACTTCCGTTTCAGCAATCGCCGACACCGAATAGAGGATGGAGCCCAGCATCGCCGTTTCGCCAAGAAGTGAGCCGGGTTCGGCACGCCCGATGGTTTCGGAACCGCGTGTCACGCTGGCCGTTCCTTCCAGCAGGAAGAAGGCCGAACGGGCATCGCTGTTCTCGCTGATGATCGCCTTGCCGGGGGCAAAGCGCTCGCGCTCGGCGGCAAAGGCCAGAACCTGCAGCGGAACCGTTTCGCACTGGCTGAATATGGCAATGCGGCGGAGTGTTTCCGCGTCTGCCTTCACACCCATGCTGCCACCCGAACAGGCAAAACCGTCCCCCCAAAAACCGACGGGAACTATTCGGTCCCGCGCCACACCGGCACAAGTTTACGGACTTGCCGTCCGCGGTGCAATCACGGGATCAGCTTGTAGCCACCGCCTTCAGTGATCAGGATTTCGGCATGGGCGGGGTCACGTTCAATTTTCTGGCGAAGCCTGTAGATATGCGTCTCAAGGGTGTGGGTCGAAACCCCGGCATTGTAGCCCCAGACATCGGCAAGCAGGGTTTCGCGGCTGATGCTCTGTTCACCGGCGCGATACAGGAACTTGATGATCGCCGTCTCTTTTTCCGTGAGCCGGATCTTCTTGTTGTCGTCCCGCACCAGCATTTTTGATGACGGCTTGAAGAGATAGGGGCCGACCCGGTACTGGGCGTCTTCGCTGTGCTCATGCTGGCGAAGCTGCGAGCGGATGCGCGCCAGCAGCACCGCAAAGCGGAAGGGCTTGACCACATAGTCGTTGGCGCCCGAATCGAGACCCAGGATCACATCGGAATCGGAGGCCTGGCCGGTCAGCATGACGACCGGTCCCTTGAAGCCGTTCCGGCGCATCACCTTGCAGGCCTCGCGCCCATCCATGTCCGGGAGGTTGACGTCGAGCACCACGAGGTCAGCCTGCTCGGCCTTGAGGAGCTTGATGCCGGCTGCCGCCGTCGCTGCCTCGCTCACCGCGAATTCGTCATGCAGCGACAATTGCTCCTGCAGGGTGGAACGCAGGGTGTCATCGTCATCCACGAGGAGCAGCCGTTTCGTCATTGTCATCGGGTGGGTCCTGGCCTAGGTCTCTTGCAACCGCGCCACTTGGGGCCTCAGGGCTCTCACCACAAGACAAAGGCGCGTGAGCAAAATGGTAACACATATTCACGTTCGCGCCATCAACCAGTCCAGCCGCCAGGCAAGACTCACGATTGGTGCATCGACCTTCCCCTGCTGGCTGGGACGCACCGGGCTCACCTTCCGGAAGCGCGAGGGCGACGGCAAGACCCCCATCGGCCGCTGGGTCCTGCAACCCGGTTACTTCCGCGCCGACCGATTTCTCAAGCCCCTTTCCGGCCTTCCGTTCCGGCCCCTCAGGCCGGACATGGGCTGGTGCGAAACGCCGTCATCCGGCCAGTACAACCGGAAGGTCGAGCTTCCCTTCCGCGACGTCAGTGAAAGCATGTGGCGGAACGATAATGCCTATGACGTGGTGTTTCCGACCGACCACAATGAGCGCCCGCGCGTCAGGGGATTGGGCAGCGCCATCTTCTTCCATCTGCTGCGGGACGGCGCCGGACATACGGCGGGCTGCGTTGCGGTCACGGCCGCCGACATGCGCAAGATCCTGAGCCGCTGTGGCAGGAAGGCCGTGCTGGTGATCTGGCCGCCGACAGGCTGACGGGCACTCAGTGCCGTGCCCCGAACAGGGCGCTGCCGACCCGAACATGGCTTGCCCCATGGGCAATGGCGATTTCGAAATCGCTGCTCATGCCCATCGAGACGACGCTGAGGCCGTTGGCGCGGGCCAGCTCCGCGAGCAGCGTGAAATGACGGCCTGCGTCTTCGTCCACCGGGGGAATGCACATCAGGCCTTCCGGCCTGAGGCCATGAAGGCTTGCCATCCTCTGGAGGAAGGCCGGAAGCTCGGCGGGTGCAACGCCAGCCTTTTGCGGCTCGAGCCCTGTATTCACCTGGACATAGAGGCGCGGTGATTTCTTCTGCCGCTGCATTTCGGCGGCAAGGGCTGCCACGATCTTGTCCCGGTCGACACTTTCGATGACGTCGAAAAGTGCCACGGCCTCCTTGGCCTTGTTGCTCTGCAACGGGCCTATCAGGTGCAGTTCCAGGTCCTTGAAGTCTTCGCGAAGGGCCGGCCACTTGCGCTCGGCCTCCTGGACCCGGTTTTCGCCAAAGACCCGCTGCCCGGCCTCAAGCAGGGGCCGGATCGCCTCGGGCCCATGTGTCTTGGTGACCGCAACCAGTGTGACCTCGCTGGCCTGCCTGCCGGCCTTGGCCGCCGCCGCCGCAATGCGCGCCTTGACCCGGCCATATGCCTCTGTGCTTTCCGACATGGACCCGGCTTATGGCCACGCTTGCGGGTCAATTCAAGGACTGGTAACGCCCGGCAATCATGAATTCCAAGGCCCCTGCTACAGTTTCAACCGAGCGTTACAACCACCGCACCGCCGAGCCGAAATGGCAGAAGGCCTGGGCCGAGGCGCGCGTCTTCGAGGCAAAGGAAGACGCCACGCGCCCCAAATATTACGTCCTTGAGATGTTTCCCTATCCATCGGGCCGCATCCACATGGGCCATGTGCGCAACTACACCATGGGCGACGTGCTGGCCCGCTTCCGGCGGGCCTGCGGCTACAACGTGCTCCACCCCATGGGCTGGGATGCCTTCGGCATGCCGGCCGAGAATGCCGCCATCGAGCGCGGCATCCATCCACGCGGCTGGACCCTGAGCAACATCGAGACCATGAAGGGCCAGCTGAAGAGCATGGGCCTGTCGCTTGACTGGTCGCGCGAGATCGCAACCTGCGATCCATCCTACTACAGGCATGAGCAGGCCATGTTCCTTGACTTCATGCAGGCTGGCCTCGTCGAGCGCCGCACCTCGCAGGTCAACTGGGATCCCGTGGACCAGACCGTGCTCGCCAACGAGCAGGTGATCGATGGCCGCGGCTGGCGTTCCGGCGCCGTCGTCGAGAAGCGCGAGCTGGCCCAGTGGTTCCTGAAGATCACCGCCTATGCCGAGGACCTCCTGACCGCACTTGATGGCCTTGACAAGTGGCCTGACAAGGTGCGCCTGATGCAGCGCAACTGGATTGGCCGCTCCGAGGGCATGCGCTTTTCTTTCGCGCTCGAGGATGAAGCGGGCAAGCCGCTCAATCAGCCGCTGACCGTCTACACCACGCGCCATGACACGATATTTGGCGCGAGCTTCTGCGCCCTCTCCGCCGACCATCCACTGGTCAGGGAGATCGCTGCGCGCCGCCCGGACGTCGAAGGCTTCCGCCGTGATGTCGCGGCCCTGGGCACCAGCGAGGAATCAATCGAGAAGGCGGAAAAGAAGGGCATCTTCCTCGGCCTCTACGCGCGCCACCCTTTCCGCGAAGATGTGAAGTTGCCGGTCTACGCCGCCAACTTCGTGCTGATGGGCTATGGCGAAGGCGCCATTTTCGGCTGCCCCGCCCATGACCAGCGCGACCTCGATTTTGCCCGCAAATATGGTCTGCCTGTGCTGCCAGTCGTGGCACCACGCGGCGAGGCCAACATCACCATCGGCACCGAGGCCTTCACCGACACCGAGGGCGACAATGTCATGCTGGTCAATTCATCGTTCCTCGACGGCCTTTCGGTTGCCGCCGCCAAGGAAAAGATCGCCCGGCTCATGGAAGAGAAGGGCATCGGCGAGCGCCGTGTGAATTTCCGCCTGCGTGACTGGGGCGTGTCGCGCCAGCGCTATTGGGGCTGCCCCATTCCGGTCATCCACTGCAAGGCCTGCGGCATCGTGCCGGTGCCGCGCGAGCAGCTGCCGGTCGAGCTTCCAGAGGATGTGACCTTCGACAAGCCGGGCAATCCCCTGCTGCATCATCCAACTTGGCGCCATGTGAAATGCCCGAATTGTGGCGCAGACGCCGAGCGCGAAACCGACACTTTCGACACCTTCATCGATTCATCCTGGTATTTCGCGCGCTTCTGTTCACCGCATGCGGACATGCCGGTTGATCCTGAGGCGGCACGTTACTGGATGGGTGTTGACCAGTATATCGGCGGCGTCGAACACGCCATCCTGCATCTTCTCTATTCGCGGTTCTATTCAAGGGCCATGATGAAGACCGGCCACCTGCACCTGAAGGAACCTTTTGATTCGCTCTTCACGCAAGGCATGGTCGTCCACGAAACCTTCCAGAATGCCGCCGGCGACTGGGTTCTCCCGGCGGAGGCCAAGGAGGTGAATGGCAAGTGGGTGCATGTGGAAACCGGCGAACCACTGACCATCGGCGGCATCGAGAAGATGTCGAAGTCGAAGCGCAATGTCGTTGACCCCGAGACCATCATCGAAACCTATGGCGCCGACACCGCCCGCTGGTTCATGCTCTCGGATACGCCGCCCGAGCGCGACATTGAATGGACATCAGCCGGTGCCGAAGGCGCCTGGCGCTTCGTGCAGCGCATCTGGCGCATCGTCGGCGAGGCTGCGACGGGACCCGTTGTTGCGCCGTCACCAGAACTCAGGAAGATCACCCACAAGACCATTGCCGCCGTCACTGATGACCTCAACGGCTTGCGCTTCAATCGTGCCATTGCCCGCATCTATGAACTGACCAATGCCATTTCCGCAGCCGGTGCCGCCGGCCAGCGTGAGGCGGCCGAGGCACTTGTCCTGCTCTTTGCACCCATGATGCCGCACCTTGCAGAAGAGTGCTGGCAGGTACTTGGCAAGGAGGGAACCGTCGCCCAGACCTCCTGGCCGAAATTTGATCCCAACCTGCTCCAGGACGACAGCGTCACCATGGCCATCCAGGTCAATGGCAAGCGCCGTGACGAAATCACGGTTGCCAAGGGCCTCGCAAAGGAGGAACTTGAGCCGCTGGTCATGACAAGGGAAGCGGTGATCCGCTCCCTGGATGGCAAGCCTGTGAGGAAGTTCATCGTCGTACCGGACCGGATCATCAACATCGTATGCGCGAACTGAAGACCATCATCCGACTTGCCGCTGCGCTGCTTTGCGCGGGCGCGCTGGCCGGCTGTGCCAGCTACCGTCCGCTCTATGGCAAGACTGGCGCCAGCGAAGGCGTGGCGGTGGAGTTGTCCGGCATCTCGGTCGCTGAACAGAGGACGCGTGCCGGTCAACTGGTGCGCAATGAACTCATGTCGGTGATGCGCGGCGAGGGCGCGAACAGTTTCGTCCTCGACCTGCAACCCGTGGAATCGACGCGCAAGGTTTCCGATCCTGTCGGGCAGAAGCTTGAACGCTACCGCTACACCTTGCGGATGAAATATGCGTTGCATCAGGCAGGCAGCAACAAGTCCGTTACCGAAGGCAGCGCATTCTCGAATGTTTCCTACGATACCGTGGAACAGCCAGTGTCGGATTTGCAGGCCGCCGAGAACGCCAGGCTCCGCGCCACCAAGGAAGTCTCCGAGGAAATCCGGCTGCGCCTTGCAGCCTATTTCTCAAATCACTGATGGCGCCTTTGCGCGAATCTGAGCTGCTCGAGCGTGCCAAGCAGGGTTTTCGCGGCCTTGGCGGCGCCCTTCTCTATGGCACCGACGAAGAAGCCATCTCTGCGCTGGCCCATGATATCCAGAAGACCTGGAACGGTGGCGAAGTCACGGTCATCGAAGCCGCCTCGCTGCGCGGACAAAGTGGAATTTTGCAGGATGCGGTTTCGTCAGCCTCGCTGTTCGGCGGACGCGGCCTTGTGGTCGTGCGCGGTGCCGACGACCAGCACACGCCAGTGTTTGCGCCGATTCTTGCGCCTGATGTTGCGGCTGCCGGCAGCAACGCATTTCTGCTCATTGCCGGTTCCCTGCGCAAGGCCTCGCCGCTGCGCGCCGCAGCCGAGAAGAGCGCGAACTGCGCCGTGCTGGCCTTTCACCAGGAAGGGGA
>CAZUKI010000036.1:3384-5540 GCA_964620785.1 uncultured Aestuariivirga sp. | reverse complement strand
GTCAGCAGGGTCCACCGACGTTTCGTCGGTGCTGCCCATGCTTCAGAATCACCTGACGAGGCTTGCTGCCATCAGGGCTGCCGTTGATGAAGGCCTGAGCTGGGATGCGGCGTTCCAGAAGGCGAAGCCTCCGGTCTTCTTCGGACAGCAGGGCGAGATGAAGAGGCTTCTGTCATCGCTCACGCTGGAAAGCCTGCAGCGTTTGCAGGTCCAGATGCAGCAGGTCGTCTTTCAGTCACGAAGCACGACGCCGGCTGGTGATCTCGTTGCGGCGAGGGCGCTGCTCTCACAAGCCCTGCGCCTGTCTGGGCACAGGTCTTCAAGCGCCGGATGATCAGCGTCCCTTGCTGAGAAGGCGTGCCACCATTTCGAGCTGTTCGAGGGTCTTGTAGCTGACGGTGATCGTTCCGCCATTGCCCTTGTGGTGAATGGAAACAGAAAGACCAAGGGCCTGCGACAGCGATTTCTCGAGGGCCCGCGTGTCTGCGTCCTTGTCCTTTTTCTTCGCCTTTGGTTTCAGCGAATCATTGCGGCTCAGGTCTTCGGCCTGGCGCACCGAAAGGCCAAGCGAGATGATGCGCTGCGCCAGTTCCTGGGGGTTTTCCGTAGCAACGAGAGCACGCGCATGTCCTGCCGATAGCATGCCCTTCTCGATGTGCTCCTTGACGGAGTCCGGCAGGCTCATGAGGCGAAGCGTATTGGCGATGTGGCTCCGGCTCTTGCCGATCGAATCGGCAAGCTGCAACTGCGTGTAGCCGAACTCATCCATCAGCATGCGATAGGCCAGTGCTTCCTCGAGTGGCGTGAGGTCGCTGCGCTGCACGTTCTCGACGATGGCAAGTTCCAGCGTGTCCTTGTCGTCGAGGTCGCGGACAATCGCCGGAACATCATGGAGCCCTGCCCGCTGCGCGGCACGCCAGCGCCGCTCGCCTGCAACGATCTGGAAGCTTCCGTTCTTGAGCGGCCTGACCAGCAACGGCTGGATCAAGCCCTTCTCTTTCAAGGACTGTGCCAGTGATTCGATGTCGGCCTCGGGAAAGCTGCGCCGCGGATTCTTGGGGTTCGCAACAATGAGATCGATGGCAAGCTGCTTGAGCCCCGGCGTGTCGGCTGCGACGGGGGCACTTGCCTCATCATCGCCGATAAGGGCGGCGAGGCCCCGGCCAAGTCTGCGTTTCGGAAGGGCTGTCATAGTCAATTGCCTCGGGTCATTTCGGACATGAATCGGATCAGGCGGCCTTCAGCGTGCGCTCGCGGCGGATCACCTCTGAGGCCAGATGGATGTAGGCCTGCGAACCCTGGCAGGCATGGTCATAGAGCAGCACGGGGCGTCCGTAGGAGGGCGCCTCGGAAATCCGCACGTTGCGTGGAATCACTGTCTCATAGACCTTCTCGCCCAGCACGCTGCGCACATCCTGCGCCACCTGTTCCGACAGGGAATTGCGCCGGTCGAACATGGTGAGCACCACGCCCTGGATGGTGAGGCGCGGGTTGAGCGTGGTCTTCACCCGCTCGACTGTCTTGAGAAGCTGGCTCAGGCCTTCCAGGGCGAAGAATTCGCATTGCAACGGCACGAGAATGGCATCGGCCGCCGTCAGGGAATTGATGGTGAGAAGATTGAGCGACGGCGGGCAGTCGATGAGGATGTAATTGTAGCTCTCCGGCATCGCGGCGTTGAGTTTCTGGATGGCGTCCTTCAAGCGATGGGTCTTGCGCTCGAAAGCCGCCAGCTCAAGCTCGGCACCGAGCAGGTCCATGGTCGACGGCGCGCAGTGGAGATTGGGGATGCCGCTGTCCTTGATGATGCCGGCAAGCTCTGCCTCGCCCACCAGAACATGATAGGTCGAAGCCTGGTCCGGCTGCCTGGCAATACCAAGCCCAGTGCTGGCATTACCCTGGGGATCGAGGTCGATGACCAGGACCCTTTCACCGACGGCCGCAAGGGCCGTGCCAAGATTGATCGCCGTGGTGGTCTTGCCGACGCCGCCCTTCTGG
The DNA here is from genome assembly GCA_964620785.1 of uncultured Aestuariivirga sp. GTDB lineage: Bacteria > Pseudomonadota > Alphaproteobacteria > Rhizobiales > Aestuariivirgaceae > Aestuariivirga. The sequence goes on along the minus strand of CAZUKI010000036.1, from coordinate 3,545 downwards.
TTGGCGACTGCCAAGATGCGCTGGTCAGACACGAGAGGCCTCCTTTACCACCAATAGTACCGCTTCCGAATCAGTCAAACTTTGGTGCTTATCAGCCTTGATTCTCCAAGATTTTGCAGATTCGGTCAATTCGAGATCAATGCCTTTTCCCTTGAGAAAGA
>CAZUKI010000036.1:0-3284 GCA_964620785.1 uncultured Aestuariivirga sp. | reverse complement strand
GGCCGTGCGCCGTGCCCCATCCTGGTTGACCCTGAGACCAGCCTTTGCCGCCGCCGCCGAGGTCAGTGACAGCGCGCCTGCGAGGCTACGGGCCCTGCCGATATCCGCCATGCGATCCTCGAAGGCCTCTCTCCTTGCGCCACTGGCAAGTCCGAGATCGAGCGCTACCGGCGTCAGCCTTTCGTCAGCGTTGTCGGCCCGCAGTAGCAGGCGATACTCGGCGCGGGATGTGAACATGCGGTAGGGCTCCGAGACGCCACGCAGCACCAGGTCATCCACCATCACACCGATGTAGCTGCCGCTCCGCTCGAAAATGTGCGGCGCCATACCAGCGGCAAGCCGGGCGGCATTGAGGCCCGCCACCAGCCCCTGGGCTGCCGCCTCCTCATACCCGGTCGTACCGTTGATCTGCCCGGCCAGGAACAGCCCCTTCAGGGCCTTGACCTCGAGCCCATGGGTCAGTTCGCGCGGGTCCACATGGTCATACTCGATGGCATAGCCGGGGCGCTGGATGGCGACCTGGCGAAGGCCGGGAATTGTCCTGATGAAGGCCTCCTGCACCTCTTCGGGCAGGGAGGTCGAAATGCCGTTGGGATAGACCGTCGGGTCATCGAGGCCCTCCGGCTCCAGGAAGATCTGGTGTGAACCCTTGTCAGAGAAGCGGTTGATCTTGTCCTCGATGGACGGGCAGTAGCGGGGGCCCACGCTTTCGATCTGCCCGGAATACATCGGCGAGCGCGAGATGTTGCTGGCGATGATCGCGTGGGTTTCGGGCGTCGTGTGGGTGATGAAGCAGGATACCTGTGGTGTGGTGATCGCATCCGTCAGGAATGAAAAGGGCACCGGAGGATCGTCGCCCTTCTGCTCTTCGAGTTCCGCCCATGCGATGGTCCGGCCGTCAAGCCGCGCCGGGGTCCCCGTCTTGAGGCGGCCCAGGGCCAGGCCCAGGCCGCGCAACTGCTCCGAGAGGCCAAGTGCTGGCGCCTCGTTGACCCGGCCAGCCGGGATCTTCTTCTCACCGATATGGATGAGGCCGTTGAGAAAGGTTCCCGTCGTCAGGACGACGGCCGCGGCGGCCAGCGTTTGGCCCTGCGCTAACTCCACCCCTGAAACGGCACGGCCGGTCATTGTGAGGCGGGTAACGCCTCCCTCCACGATCGTGAGGTTGCGTTGTTCGGCGATGAGTGCACGGATGGCCTGCTTGTAAAGCTTGCGATCACTCTGCGCCCGCGGGCCCCTGACCGCCGGGCCCTTCGAGCGGTTGAGCATGCGGAACTGGATACCCGCCATATCCGCCGCCCGCCCCATGATGCCGTCGAGAGCATCGATCTCGCGCACCAGATGACCCTTGCCAAGCCCGCCGATGGCCGGGTTGCACGACATCTCTCCGATGGTCTCGGCGCGGTGGGTGACCAGCGCCACCCGGGCACCGGTGCGCGCTGCCGCTGCCGCCGCTTCCGTGCCGGCATGGCCACCGCCCACCACAATCACATCATATCGCGCCGAAGCTTCGGACATGGATTTGCTCTTGCTCTTTTTCAGACCACGGACAATGCCGTTTCACGTGAAACACTATTTGCCGATGCAGAACTCGGCATAGATCCGGCCCAGCCAGTCTTCGGCACCGACAGCGCCCGTGATACCAGCCAGCGCCTGGCCCGCCTTTCGCATGTTTTCCGCGGCAATTTCAAGGTTGCCCGGAATCTCGCCAAGGGCCGCATCGAGATGGTCAATGGCCTTGCGAACCGCATCGGCGTGGCGTGCCCGCACCATTGTCCCGTCACCTGCGGCAGCGAGCCTTTGCTGTACAACCGCACCCAGCGTCTCGCGCAACTGGTCGATTCCTTCGCCGCTCCTCACCGAAACCGCCAGCATTCCATTTCGCGTTGAACCTGACGGCGACGTGGCGAGATCGACTTTGCTCAGGACGGAAATGTCGGGCGCACGCGGTGGGGATACTGCTTCGGCCTCATCGTCCGCAGCACTGCTGAGCCACACGACAATATCGGCGGCGGAGATTTCCGCGCTGGTCCGGGCCATGCCCATGCGCTCGATCTCATCCGAGGTCTTCTCCCTGAGCCCGGCCGTGTCGGCAATGCGGACAGCAACACCCGCAATCACCAGCGCTTCGGAAACCACGTCGCGGGTTGTGCCTGCAACCGGCGAGACCAGTGACATCTCGCGCCCAACCAGCGCATTGACGAGAGAGGACTTGCCGCTGTTCGGAGCACCGGCAAACACCACAGACAATCCGCGCCGCACCGCACTGGCCGCCTCCGCCTTCGCTGCCGCTCTTGCAAGCTCATCGCGCAGCACTGCAACACGATTTCGGAGTGCCGCCTCCGCAGCGCCAGACACACCATGCTCGTCCGGAAAGTCGATGGCCGCTTCGACTGTCGCCTGGGCATCGACGAGCAGGGCCCGCCAGGAATCATAGACACTGCTCGCCTCTCCCATGAACTGCTTCATGGCCAGCCGGCGCTGTGCCTCCGTTTCCGCCGCCAGCAGGTCCGCAAGGCCTTCAACCTCAACAAGGTCAAACTTGCCGTTCTCGAAGCCCCGCCGGGTGAATTCTCCGGGCAGCGCCAACCGGCAGCCATCGATGGAGGAAAGTTCGTTGAGCAGGCGCTCGACCACGGCCATGCTGCCGTGGACATGGAACTCCGCCATGTCTTCGCCAGTCGCCGTTCCCGGTCCTTCGAAATGAAGGACCAGCGCCTGGTCGATGACCTCACCAGCCGCGCCTTTGAGCCGCGCCAGTCGCGCCATGCGCGGCGCCGGAATGCTTCCGGCAAGGCGCAGCAGAGCCGTCTTCGACTGTGGCCCGGACATGCGGATGACCGCCACGCCGCTGCGGCCGCGGCCGGATGACAGGGCAAAAATCGTGTCTGACGGCATCATTTCGGATTCGAATCGATACCAATATGGCGGGAAGCGCAAGCCCCCGGAAAGGCCCTCGGAGCAAGCCCCGGGGGCGGGTGGATTGCCGGACTCAGGCGTTCATCGAATCGTAGAAGTCGCCATTGGTCTTGGTCTGACGCAGCTTGTCGAGCAGGAACTCGATGGCATCGACTGTGCCCATGGGATTGAGGATGCGGCGAAGCACATAGGTCTTCTTGAGCGTGTCGGCCTTGACCAGAAGCTCTTCCTTGCGCGTGCCAGAGCGCAGGATGTCGATGGCCGGGAACACGCGCTTGTCGGCGACCTTGCGGTCGAGGATGATTTCAGAGTTGCCGGTGCCCTTGAACTCTTCGAAGATCACTTCGTCCATGCGGCTGCCGGTA
>CAZUKI010000035.1:0-16976 GCA_964620785.1 uncultured Aestuariivirga sp. | reverse complement strand
TCAACATCGACTATGTCAGGGCAACGCACCGCAAGCTTGCCGAACTCGGCATCCGTGACGACCGGCTGGAGCGCATTGCTGCTCTGCTGGAAGGCTAGCGCGGCGGCTGGTCGCACACGGCAACCGGATGGTCGCTTTTTCCCGCGTGACGCCGTTGCGGGAATTGACTTGCCAGGGCCCCGAAACTAGGGTCCGGCCACTTTTTTGAAGGATGATGCTCCATGAAGGTTTTGGTCGCGGTCAAGCGCGTCGTTGACTACAACGTGAAGATCAGGGTGAAGGCCGACGGTTCGGGCGTTGAGCTTGCCAACGTCAAGATGTCCATGAACCCCTTTGACGAAATCGGCGTCGAGGAAGCCGTCCGCCTCAAGGAGCAGGGCAAGGCCACCGAAGTTGTGGCGGTGACCATCGGTCCGGCCCAGGCCCAGGAAACATTGCGAACCGCACTTGCCATGGGTGCCGACCGCGCCATCCTCGTCAAGCATGACGACTATGTCGAGCCGCTTTCGGTCGCCAAGATCCTGAAGGGCATTGTCGAGGCCGAGAAGCCGGAAATCGTCATCCTCGGCAAGCAGGCCATTGACGACGACGCCAACCAGACGGGCCAGATGCTGGCCGCCCTGCTTGGCTGGCCACAGGCAACCTTCTGCTCGAAGCTCGAGCCGGGCGCCGGCGAGGCCAAGATCACCCGCGAGATCGACGGCGGCCTGCAGGAAATCAAGGTCAAGATGCCGCTGATCGTCACCACCGACCTGCGCCTCAACCAGCCGCGCTATGCTTCGCTTCCCAACATCATGAAGGCCAAGAAGAAGCCGCTCGATGAAAAGACGCCGGCCGATTATGGCGTCAATCCCGCCCCCCGCCTCAAGGTGGTGAAAACCGAAGATCCGCCCAAGCGCCAGGCCGGCGTCAAGGTGAAGTCCGTTGCCGAACTTGTCGGCAAGCTCAAGGAAGCAGGAGCAATCTGATCATGGCCGTTCTTCTGATTGCCGAACACGACAACAAGTCCGTCAAGGATGCCACCCACAAGGCCCTGACTGCCGCTGCCCAGATGGGCGGCGACGTCCATGTGCTGGTCGCTGGCAACAAGGCTGATGCCGCTGCCGCCCATGCCGCCAAGCTGCAGGGTGTCAAGAAGGTGCTGCATGTCGAGAGTGCAGCCCTCGAACGTCCGCTGGCCGAGCCCATGGCGGCGGTCATCGTGGCGCTTGCCGGTGCCTATGATCACATCGTGGCGCCCGCCACCACCAACGGCAAGAATTACATGCCGCGCGTTGCGGCACTCCTCGACGTGATGCAGGTTTCCGATATCTCCGAAGTGAAATCCCCCGACACCTTCGTGCGCCTGATCTATGCCGGCAATGCCGTGCAGACTGTTCAGTCCACGGACAAGAAGAAGGTCGTGACCGTCCGCACCGCTTCCTTTGCCGCGACCGGCGAAGGTGGCAATGCGCCAGTCGAGAAGGCGAGTGCCGCAGCCGATCCCGGCCTTTCGTCATATGTGAGCGAGAACCTCACCAAGTCCGATCGTCCGGAACTGACCTCCGCCAAGATCGTGGTCTCCGGCGGCCGTGGCATGCAGAACGGCGAGAACTTCAAGCTGCTTGAAGCCGTTGCCAAGAAGCTGAACGCCGCGGTTGGCGCCTCGCGCGCCGCCGTCGATGCGGGCTATGTGCCCAACGACTATCAGGTGGGCCAGACCGGAAAGGTCGTCGCCCCCGATCTCTACATCGCGGTCGGCATCTCGGGCGCCATCCAGCATCTGGCGGGCATGAAGGACTCGAAGATCATCGTCGCCATCAACAAGGATGATGAAGCGCCAATCTTCCAGGTGGCGGATTATGGCCTTGTCGCCGATCTTTTCCAGGCCGTGCCTGAACTGGAAAGCGAATTGGGCAAGCTCGGCAAGTAGCCAGTAGCGCCCCCGGTCGCGTCTCTAGTCGCGCCTGAGCCGTGCCGCGGCAAGTGACGTCAGCAGTGAAAGTGCCGTGAGGGCCGAAGCCGTCCAGATGATGGCAGGCCCCACGGCGCCATTCGCGCCGCCGGCCGCACTCCCGGCCATGAACCAGCCGCCGAGGCCGGCGCCCACCGCCTGGCCCACATAGACCACCGAAGTGTTGAGGGCGATTGTCGCGGCTGCGAGCGCCGGAGCCGCCGCCACCAGCCTGCTCTGCTGCAACGAGTTCGACGAGAACGAGCCTAACCCCCACAGGCCGATGCCGATGAAGGCCGGGAGCAGCATCCCGAATGCCGCCGCGAAAAGTGCAATTCCGGCAATGAGGCAGGAGATGGCGATGGCAATCGTCCGCTTGATGCCGGCCCAGCCCACCACGCGCGCGGCAAGCCAGTTGCCGCCGACCCCGGCAATGCCGGCGATTGCGAAAGCGAGCGAGACATCCCCCGGCCCGCCGCCAAAGCCATCGCGCAGGATGGGCGCAATGTAAGTGAAGACAGTCATCTGGCCCGACATCGACAGCAGTGTGACGAGCAGCACCATGAGGATCAGTGGATTGCCGAGCGCCTCCCTCCAGGCTGCGCCATTGAGGGGCTGCACGAAAAGCCCGGGGCGCAGGCTGCGCCAGATGAGGAAGGCCGCCAGCGCACAGGCGATGCCCATGCCGGCAAAGACCACCCGCCAGCCGAGAAAGGTCGCGAGATAGGCGCCGAGCGGGATGCCCGCCACCGAAGCCGCCGACCAGCCTATGAAGATGAAGGCAATGGCGCTGGCCCGCCGCTCGGCCGGAACCAGCAGCCCGGCCGTGGCGGCGGCCTGCGGCGTGAAGACGGCGGCCCCCAGCACCGTGATGGCGCGCAATACCAGCAGCAGCGTGAAATCCGGCACCAGCGCCGAGACCAGGTGCCCGCCGGCATAGAGCGCCAGCGACGCCGCCAGGAGGCTGCGCCGGTCGATGCGGCTGGTGAAGGCGGCACTCAGCGGTGCGCCGATTGCCACAACCACGCCGCCCGCCAGCATGAGCAGGCCAGCCGTTGCGGCGGAGATGCCGAAGTCCCGAGAGACATCATTGAGCAATCCCGCCGGAAGCAGCACGCCAGTCCCGATGATGAAGTTGCCCATGAGCAAAACCCACAGGGAAAGCCTTGTATTCATGTTGCCTTTCTGGGGCGGAGCATTGCATTTGCTGTGCCGCAATGCCGCTTGCGGAGCGCACCTCGGCGGACTAGGTTTTCCTTCTTGAAGTGAAACTCCCGAAAAACCAAGACGAAAAGCACAATGAAGATTGAATCCGTTGGCGTGATCGGCGCCGGACAGATGGGCTCGGGCATCGCCCATGTCTGCGCCCTTTCAGGCCTGACCGTGGGCCTCAATGACCTCAGCCAGGAACGCATCGACGCCGGCCTCGCGCAGATCGCCGCCAACATGGCCCGCCAGGTGAAGTCCGGAAAGATCAGCGAAGCAGACCGCACGGCGGCGCTGTCGCGCATCTCGGCAGTTCCATCCTTCACCGGATTTGGCAGTCATGACCTCGTCATCGAATCCGCCACCGAGAAGGAAGAAGTCAAACAGAAGATTCTTGCCGATCTCTGCGCCCACCTGAAGCCCGAGGCGCTGCTCGGCTCCAATACTTCGTCGATCTCGATTACCCGCCTTGCCGCAGGCACCGACCGTCCGGAAAAATTCATGGGCATACATTTCATGAACCCGGTGCCGGTCATGGAACTGGTGGAACTGATCCGCGGCATCGCGACGGACGACAAGACCTTCGTTGCCGTGAAGGAATTTGCCGCAGGGCTCAACAAGATCATCGCCGTCTCCGAGGATTTCCCCGCCTTCATCGTCAACCGCATCCTGCTGCCGATGATCAATGAGGCGGTCTATACCCTCTATGAGGGCGTCGGCACCGTTGAGGCGATCGACACCGCCATGCGGCTTGGCGCCCACCATCCCATGGGCCCGCTGCAACTTGCTGACTTCATCGGCCTCGATACCTGCCTCTCGATCATGCAGGTGCTGCATGAAGGCTTGAGCGATTCAAAATACCGCCCCTGCCCGCTGCTCGTGAAATATGTCGAGGCCGGATGGCTCGGCCGCAAGACCAAGCGCGGCTTCTATGACTATCGCGGCGAGAAGCCAGTCCCGACCCGCTAGCGCAGCGACCGCAGCAGAAAGAAATCGCTCTTGTTCCTGAAGGCGGGCAGCCGCTTCAGCCTTGTTCGGCGATGAGCGCCGACACCAGCGCCTTCGCCTCCGGAGAATTCCAGTCGGCAGGTCCAAGCAGCCGGCCGGCCTCGAGGCCCTTCCTGTCGATCAGCACGCTGGCCGGAAGGCCCAGGGCCTGCAGTGCCGCCAGGCTCTTGGCCTCGGGATCAATGTAGAGCTTGAGACTGTCGGCGCCGATCTCCTTGAGGAAGGCGCCGGATGCTTCCAGTCCCTTGCGGTCGACGCTCAGCGCCACCACGTCAAACTCCGCGCTCCCCAGGTCTTTCTGCAAGGCGGCGATGTCGGGCATCTCCTTGCGGCAAGGCGCGCACCAGGTGGCCCAGAGATTGAGCAGCACCACCTTGCCCTTCCACTTGCCGAGGTCGAGCACCTCGCCCTTGTCATTGGCAAAGCTGAAGGCCGCAACCGGCTTGCGCTCGGCATGGACCAGGAATGCCGCCAGCGGCCCGGTGGCCAGGGCCTTGCTGAAGCCGCTGTTAGCCACGTTTTGCTGGCTTGTCGCAGCAGGATTGTCGTCGCCCTTGCGCGCGTCGCTTTGAAACCAGTAAATGCCGATGGCCCCTGCAATGGCTGCAAGGACGATGGGCAGGGCGGACAATGGCTTTTTCGGGTCTGGTGGCATCATGGCACCAGCCCTCTAACACAAACCGGACGGAAAAATGTCGAACAAAATGTGGGGTGGGCGCTTCGCCGAAGGACCCTCGGCCATCATGGCCGAGATCAATGCCTCGATCGATTTCGACAAGCGCCTCTTTGCCCAGGATATTGCCGGTTCAAAGGCCCACGCCACCATGCTGGCGCGGCAGAAGATCATTTCCGCCGGCGATGCCGCGGCAATCTGCCAGGGCCTCGATGCGGTGGAACGCGAGATCAGGGACGGCAAGTTCAAGTTCAAGGCGGCGCTTGAAGACATTCACATGAACGTCGAGTCGCGCCTCAAGGACCTGATCGGCGAGCCGGCTGGCCGCCTGCACACCGCGCGCTCGCGCAATGACCAGGTGGCAACCGACATGCGTCTCTACATGCGCGATGTCGCCGATGCGTTAGATGCAAGCCTTGCCGGATTGCAGCAGGCGCTGGCCGAACAGGCATTGGCGCACCATGCCACCATCATGCCGGGTTTCACCCATCTGCAGACGGCCCAGCCCGTGACCTTCGGCCATCACCTGCTGGCCTATGTCGAGATGCTGGCCCGCGACCGGGCCCGCTTTGCTGACGCCAGGACAAGGATAAATCTTTCTCCGCTTGGCGCCGCGGCCCTGGCCGGCACGCCATACCCGATCGACCGCGCCATGACGGCCAAGGCGCTCGGCTTTGCCGCACCCATGCGCAACTCTATGGATGCCGTTTCGGCCCGCGACTTCGTGCTCGAAATGCTGGCTGCCTCCTCGATCTGCGCCATTCACCTGTCGCGGCTTGCCGAGGAGATCGTCTTCTGGTGCTCCGCCCAGTTCCGTTTCGTGACCCTCTCCGACAAGTTCACGACCGGCTCCTCGATCATGCCGCAGAAGCGCAACCCTGATGCCGCCGAACTGGTGCGCGCCAAGCCGGGGCGCATTCTCGGTGCCTTCATGGCCTTGTCCGTGGTGATCAAGGGCCTGCCGCTTACCTATTCAAAAGACATGCAGGAAGACAAGGAGCCGGCCTTCGATGCCATTGATGCCTTGGCCCTCGCTATCGCCGCCACCGAAGGCATGGTCCGCGACATGAAGGCCAACGCGGCCGAGATGCACGCCGCCGCCGCCAATGCCTATGCGACGGCCACTGACCTCGCCGACTGGCTGGTGCAGGAGCTTGGCCTTCCCTTCCGCGAAGCCCATCACATTACGGGCAGGATCGTGGCACTCGCCGAGCGCCGCAAGTTGCCGCTCGACAAGCTGCCGCTCGCTGGCCTGCAGGGCGTTCATGCCGGCATCGATGGGCGCATTTACAAGGTGCTCAGCGTCGAGCATTCGGTGGCGCAAAGAAAGTCGCTGGGCGGTACCGCACCTGCTAATGTGAAACGCGAAGCCAGCCGCTGGCTCAAGCAACTGAAAGGCCGGAAGCCATGAACACCATTTGCAAATGCGTCATGCTGGCGCTCATCGGGCTGGCTCTCGCCGGCTGCGGCGTGCGTGGCGATCCTGAACCCCCGCCACAGTTCACCGCGCAATAGGCCCCACGCAACAAGTCATGCATCATTTCCACTACCGCGACGGCATCCTTCATGCCGAGGATGTCAACCTTGTAGAGCTTGCCGCCGAGGTGGGCACGCCCTTCTATTGCTATTCCAGCGCCACGCTCGAGCGCCATTACCGCGTCATGGACAAGGCCTTCGAGGGCACCGACCATCTGATCTGCTATGCCATGAAGGCCAATTCCAACCAGGCCGTGATCAAGACCATGGCAGCCCAGGGCGCCGGCATGGACGTGGTTTCGGAAGGCGAGTTGCGCCGCGCGCTCGCCGCCGGTGTCCCGGCCCGCAAGATCGTCTTTTCCGGCGTTGCCAAGACAGCACAGGAAATGGCCTTCGCCCTCAAGGAGGGCATTGCCTGCTTCAACGTCGAATCGGAACCCGAGCTTGACCTGTTGTCGGTCATTGCCAACCGTGTCGGGCAGCGCGCCACCGTGTCGATCCGCGTCAACCCGGACGTCGATGCCAAGACCCACGCCAAGATCACCACGGGCAAGGCCGAAAACAAGTTCGGCATTTCCTGGACCAGGGCCAGCGAAGCCTATGCCAGGGCGGCCTGCCTGCCGGGCATTGATGTGGCGGGCATCGACATGCACATCGGCAGCCAGATCACGGAATTGGCGCCCTTCGAGAAGGCCTATGGACTGATGGCCGAACTCGCACGCCAGCTTTTGAACGAAGGCCACAACATCCGCCATCTCGATCTCGGTGGCGGCCTTGGCGTGCCCTATCGCGGCGACAATGACGTGCCCCCGCACCCGGATGAGTATGGCGCCATGGTGAAGCGCGTCCTCGGGCCGCTTGGACTGAAGCTGGTGCTGGAGCCCGGACGCATGTTTGTCGGCAATGCCGGCATCCTCGTCACCCGCGTCATCTATGTGAAGGACGGTGGTGCCAAGGTCTTTGTCATTCAGGACGGCGCCATGAACGACCTGATCCGCCCGACGCTCTATGACGCCCATCACGACATTCTTCCGGTGAACGAGGAACGCAAGGCGGCAGAAATGATCGTCGCCGATGTGGTGGGTGGCATCTGCGAAACCGGGGACTATTTTGCCACCGACCGGCGCATGCCCCGGCCGGAGCAGGGCGACCTGCTCGCCGTCATGACGGCCGGTGCCTATGGCGCTGTGCAGTCCGGCACCTATAATTCGCGCCCGCTTGTTGCCGAGGTGCTGGTCAACGGCGGCCGCTTCGCCATCGTGCGCCCGCGGCAAAGTTACGAAGAATTGATCGGACTCGACCGGATTGCCCCCTGGCAGCAGGGCTGATCCCGGCAATTGCCGGGCTTATTTGAGCCTGAATCATGCTATCTGATGGACCCATGCGCCATCTCACGGATGCCGAACGGCTGCGCCGCATTGACGGCAAGATCGCCCGCCAGCGGGCGCTGCTTGTATTCGAGCGCCTGTGGCACGCCGCGCAGTGGTTGCTGCTGGCCATCGGTATCACTTTCGCGCTGGTTGCGTCCGGCCTGCTCCTGAAGCTGCCGCAGCTGCTTCAGGCGGCCGTGTTGGCGGCTTGCGTGCTGGCCTGCCTCGCCGCCCTGTTTCCGGTGGCACGCATGCGCTGGCCCACCACGCGCGAGGCCATGCGCCATATCGAGAAGAATCGCGCCCTCAGCCACCGCCGCCTGTCGAGCGTTGATGACAAGGTGGCATCCGAACTCGTCCACCCGGCCTCGGACGCGCTGTGGGATGAACACAAGCGCCGGCAGCTCGCCGGACTCGACAGGCTGAAGCTTGCGCCGCCGCAATCGCGCTGGCGTGAGTTCGACCCGCGCGCCCTGCGCGTGCCGGTGGTCATGGCCTGCCTTGCCGCCTTCTTCCTCGGCCCCAATGACCTGTCCTCGAACCTGAGGGAATCAGCGAGGCTCTCGCCTGCCGTTCCTGCCGTGCCGTTGGCGCTCGATGCCTGGCTGAAACCTCCTGCCTACACCGGGCGCCCGCCAGTGCTGCTCACCAGCTCGCAGCTTCAGGAAAAGCTGGCGAGCGGTGCTTCCATTGATATTCCGGAGAATGCCACCTTCTCGCTGCGCCTCGCGGGCGCCACGGAGCCTGGCATCTCTTTCCTCGCAGAAGATGGCGTGAAGCTGCTTTCCGATGTGGGGGCCAAGACGGAGAGCCGCGACAACGCCTTCACCGCCGAGGCCAGGATCATGCGTCCGCTGGTCATCATCGTGACGGATGGCGGCACGACATTGGCCCGCTGGCCGGTCACCACCATTCCCGACCAGCCACCGATGTTGCAACTGACCGAGAATCCATCGGGTGACTCGCGCGGCAATCTCACGCTCAAGTGGCGGGCAACCGACGATTACGGCCTCAAGAAGATCACTGCTGCCATGGAGCTTGCCGATGAGCAGGCGGGCGGTATGGGCTTCGAGTCCAACGGCATTTTTCTTTATGACGCGCCCGACCTTAAAGTGACGCTGAAGCGTGGCAACGCGAAAGAGGAAGCCGGAACCTCGCGGTTTGATCTCGCCAGCCACCCCTGGGCGGGCCTCACGGTCACGCTTTCGATGGCGGCGACTGACGGCGCAGGCCAGGTGGCAACGGCAGCCGCCCAACCCTTCATCCTGCCGGAACGCATTTTCGTGAAACCATTGCCGCGCGCCCTCATCGAGCAGCGCAAGCAGCTCATTCTTTTTCCGGAGCGCGCTGTTCACATCGGCAAGCTGATCGACATGATGGCGCTCTATCCGAAGGGCCTCGTCGAACAATCAGCGCCGCTTGTCGCCATGGGCGCCATCGCCTCGAGGCTTCGCAACGTCACTGGCTATGACGACGTCAAGCTTGCGGTCGGTGAGTTGTGGGACCTTGCCGTGGCCCTCGAGGAAGGTTCGCTCGCCAATGCCAAGGCCGAGCTTCAGGCCCTGAAGGAAGAACTCGAGAAGGCCCTCAAGGAAGGAGCACCGCCCGAACGCATTGCCGAACTGATGAAGCGTCTGCGTGAGGCCATGAACAAATACCTGGACGCCATGCGCGAAGAATCCGAACGGCGCATGCAGCAGGGCCAGAACCAGCAACCCGGCCAGCAGCAACAGCAGCAGCAGGGCCGCGAAATCTCCCGCGAAGACCTTGAAAAGATGTTTGATGCCCTCGAGGAACTGTCAAAGGGCGGCGCCAATGAGATGGCCCAGCAGCTTCTCGAGCAACTCAACCAGCTGCTGCAGAACCTTGAGCCCGGCCAGGGCCGCGACAGTGCCGGCGGCCAGGGCGACATGGACCAGATGATGCAGGGCCTCGGTGATCTCATGCGCCGCCAGCAGCGGCTCATGGATGAGACCCAGCGCATGCCGGGCCAGGACGGCGATCAGCAGGACGGTGAGCAGTTCGGGCAGGATGGCCAGGGAGGCCAGGGTGGCGAAGGCAGTAACGGCATGGATCCCAATGGCAACGGCGATCTTTCCGAACGCCAGAAGCAGCTGCGCCAGATGCTCGACCAGTTGCGCGGCCGCTCACAAGGCCAGATGCCGCAGGAACTGGGCGAGGCTGGTGACAGCATGGACGGCGCCGCCGAATCCCTGCGCGAGGGTGACCGTGACGGCGCCCTGCAGCAGCAGGGCGAAGCCCTCGACAAGCTGCGTCGCGGGGCCCGGGAACTTGCCGAGCAATTGCGCGAACAGGGCCAGGGTGAAGTTGGTGGACAGGCACGTGACGGTGAAGGCCGCGGCGGCGAGGAAGATCCGCTGGGGCGGCCACGGGCGACGCGCAATCCTGACGATGGCCCGCGCGACGACATGGTCCCCTCAGAACGCAGCCTGCAGCGGGCCCGCGAAATTCTGGAAGCCTTGCGCTCCAAGGCCAATGAGCGCGGCCTCAGTGATTCCGAGAAGTCCTACATCGATCGCCTGCTGCGCGGCCTCTACTAGCCCTGCACACTGGCCGCACAGGCACATGTGGAAAGCACATGCACAGCAAACTCAGGCTGCGGCATGAGCCGCTGACGTTCCACCGTCAGCTTCTACCTGAGGCAGGTTAGCGCTGGCGTTCCTTGCGCTTGATCGTGACGTCGAACAGCTTGGGGTCGAGCGCCACGTCCTTTTCAAGATTGAGCACGTCAACTGTCAGGCGCTGGCCACGCGCATCGATGCTCACCCACTGCACCAGTTCATCCCGCGTTTCATCGAACACGAGCAGCAACTGGCCGCGGATGCTGCCCTTCTTGTCGGCAAGGGCCAGCGTTGTCACGCCATTGTCCTGCTGGAAGCCGGTGATGAGGGCATCCGTCATCAGGTTGATCTTGGGGGCCACGAAATAGCGCAGTGGCGTGGCATTGAGGGGGAACTGGTCACCGCGCTCGCGCTGCTTGTCCTTGATGGTCAGCCACTTGCCGTCAGACGCGATGAGAAGTGCGCTCGGCGGTGCATAGTCGAAGCGCAGCTTGCCCGGCTTCGAGATGAAAAGCACGCCCCGGTCAGTGCGTCCCTTGGGGCTCGTTTGCACGAACTCACCCTTCAGCGTCTTGAAGCTGTTGAAGTAGGCGTTGATCCGCTGCACCACCGCCTGCTGCTCCGCCGTCAGCTCGACGGCCTCTGGCTGGGCCGCCTGAGCAACCGGCATGGCAACCGGCGACAGCGGCATCACCCCATAGGCAAGGCCCAGCGCCAGGGCTGCTGCTATCGTCTTCCCGAAGTGGGTCATGGTTCTGATCCTGTTTGTCCTGAAGGTATGAAGCGCCGGAACCGGGCCATTTTGAGGCATGGGTGCGACGGGCTTAATCCCTTGCGCTGTCCCCCGGAACAAGGATTTCCCTCTTGCCCGTGGCATTGGCGCTGGAGATGAGACCTTCCTTTTCCATGCGTTCGATGAGGCTTGCGGCCTTGTTGTAGCCGATCTGCAGGCGGCGCTGGATGTAACTGGTGGAAACCTTCTTGTCGCGCAGCACCACCGCCACGGCCTGGTCATAGAGGCTGTCGCCCGACGACCCGCCCTCGCCAGGTGCCATGCCGCCATCGCCGAATTCCTCGTCAGGCTCCTCGGTGACCGCCTCGACATAATCCGGAGCACCTTGCGTCTTGAGATGCTTGACGATCGCCTCCACTTCCGAATCCGAGACGAAGGGACCGTGCAGGCGCGAGATGCGGCCGCCGCCCGCCATGTAGAGCATGTCGCCCTGGCCAAGGAGTTGTTCAGCACCCTGCTCGCCGAGAATGGTGCGCGAATCGATCTTCGACGTCACCTGGAAGGAAATGCGCGTCGGGAAGTTTGCCTTGATCGTGCCGGTGATGACATCGACCGACGGGCGTTGCGTGGCCATGATGACATGGATGCCGGCGGCGCGCGCCATTTGCGCCAGGCGCTGCACGGCGCCTTCGATATCCTTGCCTGCCACCATCATGAGGTCGGCCATTTCGTCGATGATCACGACGATATAGGGCATGGGGCTGGTGTCCATCTCCTCCTGCTCGAAGGTGGGTTCACCCGTCTCGGCGTCAAAGCCGGTCTGCACCGTGCGTGAAAGCTTTTCGCCCTTGTCGAGAAGCTGCGTGACGCGGGCGTTGTAGCCGTCGACGTTGCGCACGCCGACCTTGGACATTTTCTTGTAGCGCTCCTCCATCTCGCGCACCGCCCATTTGAGCGCTACGACCGCCTTGCGCGGATCGGTGACGACGGGGGCAAGGAGATGCGGAATGCCTTCATAGACCGAAAGCTCGAGCATCTTCGGGTCGATCATGATCAGTTTGCAGCGCTCCGGTGGCAGACGATAGAGCAATGACAGGATCATGGTGTTGATGCCGACCGACTTGCCAGAGCCGGTGGTGCCGGCGATCAGAAGGTGGGGCATGCGCGCGAGATCGGCATAGACAGGGTCACCGCCGATGTTCTTGCCGAGCGCGACTGACAGGGTGGCCTGGCTGTTGACGAAGGCATCGGCGAGGAACATCTCGCGGAGATAGACGGTTTCCCGCTTGGCGTTGGGCAGTTCGATGCCGATGGCATTGCGACCCTGCACGACGGCGACGCGCGCCGAGATGGCGCTCATCGAGCGGGCGATGTCATCGGCAAGGCTGATCACCCGCGATGACTTGATGCCGGGCGCCGGTTCCAGTTCATAGAGTGTCACGACCGGACCGGGCTTGACCGCAACGATCTGGCCCTTGACGCCGAAGTCATCGAGAACCCCTTCCAGCGCCCGCGCATTTTCTTCCAGCACCTCGCGCGAGACATCGGCAGGTTTCGCCTGCTTGCGCGGTTCGGCGAGGAGCGCGAGATCAGGAAGCTCGAAGCTGTCGGGTGAATGTATGCGCCGCGCCTTCGGCTTTGCGGCGGCCTTGGCCTTGCGCGGCGGCGGCGCTTCGTCTTCTTCCTCCTCGGCGTCCGCAACTTCGTCGTCCTCGTTGATGTCGAGAGCGGGTGCACTCTTTTTGCCTGCTGCGATGCTTCGTCCCGGGGCAATCTTGCCGATGATGTCCTGTCCTTCGTCGTCAGCATCGGCATCATCGTCGATCATGCGCCCGCGCATTCTCACGCTGGGCTTTGCGCTCGCTGGCCTTGATGGAAGTTTCGGCAACTTGATTGCCGAAAGCAGCTTCAGCACTGCGGTCGCGGCACTGCCAAGTCCCTGGCGCAGCAGCGCGAGTTTTTCGCCGGTCGCACCAAGGTCGAGTTCGAGCGAGCGCAGCAGGCTGAGCACACCAACGCCGCCGAAGATCAGAGCCACCATGACATCTGCGACGATGCCCTTGAGACCGAGCCGCAGCACGGCAACGAGACTACCGCCAATGATATCGCCCAATTGCCCGCCTGCCGCCATCGGCAGCGGCCACCATTGAGCAATGGGCAGCACCGAAAAGAACACGCAAGCCGAGAGAATGGAAAGCAGATAGGCCCCGAACATGCGGCGCGCCGAATGCGTCTCCTCATGCACCAGCAACCGGAATGACCAGACCAGCGGCACGAACAGGAAGACGAGGGTTCCAAGGCCGAGATAGCGCAGCAGCTGGTCGGCAAGAGCAGCACCCGAATAGCCAAGCCAGTTCACGGGGCTGGCGTCGGTGGCATTGTTCGGAGAGGGATCGCTGACCGACCACGACGCGAGAGACAAGCCTGTCGCCACGACGAGCAGCAGCAGCAGTGCTCCCATCAGCTCATGGCTGCGCAGCCGCAAGAAGCGGCGCACGCTGTCTGAAAGTGAAGTCTCGCCGTCGTAGGTATCGTCAATTGCCATGCCGCACGCTCCACGGGTGCCGCCATCGCAGCCCCGCATAACAAATGGTTAACGGCACAATGCCCATATCAAGGTTAAGCGGGGGTTAAGCCATGGGCCTGAGGGGCTTGGCCAAAAAAGAAAAACCTCCCGCAGCAGCGCTGCGGGAGGCATTGTCTGTGCTGTCGTCAGCTTCAGGAGTAGGCGCGCTCACCGTGCGAGGACAGGTCGAGGCCTTCCCGCTCCGACGCTTCGTCGACCCTGAGGCCCACCGTGAACTTGCAGATGGTGAGTGCAATGGCGCTGACCACCGCCGAGAGCACCACCGCCACGATGACGCCGGTCAGCTGGGCGCTGAACTGCGGACCGAGGGCGTATTCGGCGAGCTTGCTCGAGGTATCGGTCGCCAGGTAGTCGGTGACACCCATGCCCTGCCAGCCGCCAGTCCAGTTCGGATTGACGAAGATGCCGGTAAGGAGGGCACCAACGATGCCGCCGACGCCGTGCACGCCGAAGACGTCGAGGGCGTCGTCATAGCCGAGCTTGGCCTTGAGCCAGACCACTGCGAAGAGGCAGATGAAGCCAGCCGCGAGGCCGATGACGATGGCCGACATCGGACCAACCCAGCCACAGGCCGGAGTGATGGCCACGAGACCTGCCACGAGGCCGGATGCAGCACCCAGGAACGAGGCGTGGCCACGCGTCAGCCATTCACCGAACGACCAGGCCAAAGTGGCGGCCGCCGCTCCGAGGATGGTGTTGACGATCACCAGCGCCGTCAGGCCGTTCGATTCGAGGTTGGAGCCGGCATTGAAGCCGAACCAGCCAAGAAGGAGCATGCCCGTGCCGATGGCCGCGGTCGTGAGGTTGTGCGGAGCCATGGCTTCCTTGCCGAGGCCAACGCGCTTGCCGAGCATGATCGCCGCCACCAGGCCGGCAACACCGGCGTTGATGTGCACGACCGAGCCACCGGCGAAGTCGAGGGCGCCCTTGTTGAAGAGGTAGCCA
This sequence comes from uncultured Aestuariivirga sp., assembly GCA_964620785.1. Classification (GTDB taxonomy): domain Bacteria; phylum Pseudomonadota; class Alphaproteobacteria; order Rhizobiales; family Aestuariivirgaceae; genus Aestuariivirga. The sequence goes on along the minus strand of CAZUKI010000035.1, from coordinate 2,463 downwards.
TTGGCGGCGTTGACGGCGGTTGCGTAGTCACCCAGCACCGTTGCCTTGGCTGCATCGTCTGTCGCTGCTGCAAGCTTTGCCAGGAAGTCCGTGGCCGCGGCGTCACCGACGCAGGCCTTGACGGTGTCAATGGCTTCGGCGGCAAGCGTGTAGCAATCGGGGCCAGCCCACCACCAGACCATGTGCGCCATGGGCAGGTAGGAGAATGTGAACCAGATGGCGAGGAAGAGCAGCACCGCCGAGAACTTCATGCGTTCGGCGAAGGCACCGACGATGAGCGCCGGAGTGATCGCCGCGAAGGTCAGCTGGAAGCCGAGATAGGCATATTCGGGAATATAGGTTTCCTTCGAGAAGGTGGCGGCCATCGTTGCCGTCGTGACGCCCGAGAGGAAGGCCTTGTCGAAGCTGCCGATGAAGGCGTTGCCGTTGGTGAAGGCCAGTGAGTAGCCGTAGAGCACCCACAGGATCGCGAGCATCGAGAAGGCCACGAAGACCTGCATGAGCACCGAGAGTGCATTCTTGGAGCGCACCATGCCGGCATAGAAGAGGGCAAGGCCAGGAACCGTCATGAAGACGACGAGACTGGTGGCGACGAGCATCCAGGTGGTGTCACCCTTGTTGATGCTGGCCGCCGCCGAGGCCGGTGCCGCCATAGCAAGACTTAGCGCCAGGAGTGGACCCGCAAGTCCCAGCGCCTTTCGGAGAATTGGTGTCGAAATCATTGTTCTTCCTTTCAATGAGACATCACAGAGCGCTGGCGCCGGTTTCGCCGGTACGAACCCGGACCGCCAGTTCAAGCGGCAGCACGAAGATCTTTCCGTCGCCGATCTGGCCGGTCTGGGCGGCGATCTGGATCGCTTCCACGGCGCGGTCTGCAAGATTGGTTTCCAGTGCCACTTCGATCTTGACCTTGGGCACGAAGCTCACGGCATATTCGGCGCCGCGATAGAACTCGGTGTGGCCCTTCTGGCGGCCATGGCCTTTGACTTCCGTGACGGTGATACCCTGTATGCCGAGCGCCCCCAGTGCCTCTCGCACCTGCTCCAGCTTGAAGGGTTTGATGATGGCAATGATGTATTTCATGCGATCCCCTGTTGTTGACGGGGACTCACTTTCAAACCTCGTGCCAGTTCTTAAGAATCAGTAACACATTGAAAACATGAGGAAAGATCGAAAGATCGCTGATTGCGGCAGATCCGTGACTGCCCAATAAATAAGCACAAATGAGATTCTGCTTAAAAATTGATCCCGACGCTCGAAGGCTAGCGGCGCAGTCCAGCCGCTTTGAGCTTGCCGAGATAGGCCTCAAGGCGTGCGTCTGCCTCACGCCCCAGGGTGGCGAGGTAGCGCCAGGTGTAGATCCCGGTGTTGTGGCCGTCTGAAAAATGCAGGCGCGCCGCATAGTTGCCGACTGTTTCGATGCGGGTGATGGCAACCTCGCGCTTGCCCCATTGCAGTGTTTCCTGCCCCGGGCCGTGGCCCTTCACTTCAGCACTCGGGCTCTCGACGCGCAGCAATTCCGCGCTGATCGCGAAGGCCTCTCCGGAATCGAAACTGATGGTCAGGACGTGACCCCGCTGCGACAGTGCCAATTCCGTCGGCCAAGGCGACGGCAGGGCCTCACTCACGGCTGATGTCCCGCGCTTCCTCGGGCAGCATGATCGGAATGCCATCGCGGATCGGATAGGCAAGTCCCGCGGCCCTGCTCACCAGTTCCTGCCGCTCGGCATCATAGCTCAGCCTCATCTTGGTCACCGGGCAGACCAGGAGCTCGAGCAGCTTCGGATGGGTGGGCGTTCCCGTCATGGCATCATTGCAGCGATATGCCGTTGGCGCCGCGCGTCAGCGCCAGTTCGGTGAGGGCAATCAGCATGTCGGCGCGGGCCGGAAGATCGGGAGCCTCGAGCAGCGCCTGCTTTTCGGCGGCCGGATAGGGCGCGAGCTGCGACAGCGTGTTGACGAGGTTCTCGGTCGAGACCTGCGCGACTTCGTCCCAGTTGGCAGTCATGTTGTTGGCTTCAAGATATTGCCGGAACGCCTTGACCAGCGCCTCGCGGTCAACACTGCGGGCCCGCGCCTCTGCCGAGAGATCGCCGGCATAGTTGTCATAAATCGCTTCGACCTGCCGGTAGGGCGTATCGACTGAAAGTTCCGTCTCGACTTCAAAACGGCAGATGCCGGTCAGCGTCACCAGAAGGCGGTTGTCCTCGGTTTCACTGAAAGAGGTGATGCGCCCGATGCAGCCGATCTGCGCCAGCGCCGGTCGCTCTCCTTCTTCATCGATGGCCGGCTGGATCATGCCGATCACCCGCTCGCCCGCCATGGCGTCGTTGAACATCTGCAGATAGCGCGGCTCGAATATGTTGAGCGGCAGGTCAGCCCGCGGCAACAGCAGTGCTCCGGTCAAAGGGAAAACCGGAATGACCTGCGGAAGTTCTGCGATGGTCTGATAGGGCTTCACTG
>CAZUKI010000034.1:8662-16996 GCA_964620785.1 uncultured Aestuariivirga sp. | reverse complement strand
AAGGTGTTTTTCCCAGAAGGCCAGCATGCGGCCCCAAGCCAGTTCTGCCGCGGCGCGGTCATGGGCTGTCCGCTGTTCGTTCATGAAGCCATGTTCGACGTCATAGCGATATATCTTGCCCGGCACGCTGCCCTTCTTCAGTGCCGCCTCCAGGGCATTGACAGCCTCTGGCGTGCACCAGTCGTCAATGTTGGCGAAATGCCCGTCGAAGGGAATGCGGATCCGGGCAGGGTCGGCGGCTTCCCTTGGCGGAATGCCATAGAAGCAGCAGGCGGCGGCGAACTCATCAAGGCGCACGGCACCCAGGATGGTTACGGCACCGCCGAGGCAGAAGCCGGTCAGCCCAACCTTTGCGCTGCTCTTGGAAAGATATTGCGCGGCACCCCTGACGATGTTGTCGGTGGCATCGAGAAAATCGAGCGACGACATCTCGCGGTCGGCCTTGGCGGAGTCGTGATACTCCACGGTGACGCCGGCATAGAGGTCGGGTGCGAGCGCGTCGTAACCGGCGCGGGCCAGCCTGTCGCAGATGCCCTTGATCTGGTCCTGCAGTCCCCACCATTCCTGGATGACCACGACACCCGGGGCATGGTCGCGGCCAGCCTTGGCGAGATAGCCCCTTGTGTCCTTGCCGTCGGCACGCTTGAAACTGACTGACGTTCCCATTCCGCTCCTCAGAAATATCCCTGCATGACGAAGACCGTAGGCTCGGCGGGCAGCATCTTCAAGGACGCAATGAGGGTGCGGCTGTCATTGTCACGCACCGTGAAATGCTTGCGCGCTTCGAGCAGGAACTCGTTGAGCGAGGACGGCCCGAAGACATGCATGGGCAGGATCACGCTGGCGCGCAATTCCTTGAGCACCGCCATCATGTTGGCGTGCGGCATCGTCATGCGACCATCAACCGGAACCATGACGACATCAAGTCTGCCAATCCAGCCAATATGTCCCGGCGTGAGTTCGTGATGCAGATGGCCGAGATGACCGATGCAGAGGCCGCCGGCCTCGAAGATGAAGATGGAATTGCCATCAGTGATGCGGCTGGTGAAGCTGTTGCGAATGTCGGTCGTGACATTGCGAATGCGCATGTCGCCCACCTGCAGGTCGTGGTGGGCCGGTTCGCCGTTCTCGCTCCAGCCGCGCAGCACATGCTGGATCGCCGGATCGATCCTGTCGGTGTAGTGGGTGCTGTGGGCCCTGTTCATGGTGACGACGGTGGGTGGCGGGCCACCGGCATTGCCATTGTAGTCGGTGGCAACCGTCACGCCGCCCGCGGTTTCGATGCGATAGGTGGAATGGCCGACGAAAGTGAGCGAGACTTCATCTTCGGCAAGTGGCGTGGCCTGGGTGGCCGCCTGCTGATAGCGGGCTTCTCCTTGCGCCACGGCAAGGCACTGGCTTTCAGGGGCGGCTTGTGCAGGACCGTTCAGGATTGCAGTGAACAGGCAGAAGATCGCGAGGCGCTTCATGGCAGGCTCCCTTGCAGAATTGAGACACTTCGAAGTCTCTGGTGAAAGCGCCGGGCTGTCAGGTCACAATCGCGTGTTCGGTAACCGCTGGAAAGACGATGGCAGAACTTGCAGATGGGCTTGCCGCTGCGGGCTTGGCCGTCTAGCGTTGCGCCGGCATGAAAGAACCCGCAGCACACCACCCCTTCTACCGGCCCCTGTGGCGGCGCATCGCAATCGTGGCGACCACCGTGGTGTGGACCGGTTTTGAACTTATCTATTCGAGGGATGGCTTCTGGGGCATCATTGCCCTTGCCTTCCTGACCTACAGCGTGTGGACCTTCTTCATCACCTACAAGCCACCACCGGAAGCCTGACAGGCTGAAGCATCAGGCGCGGGCCACCTTGTCGGCCATGTCATCGGAAAGAAGGCGGCCAAGGGCGTGCTTCAGTTCATCGTTGCGGCGCAGGAGCGACTGCAACTCGGCGGCATTCCACGAAACAAAAAGAGACTTTCCAGTCGTCGTGACGGTGGCGCTGGCTGGCCGGTCACGCAGGAAGGCCACTTCGCCGATGAAGGTTTTTGGATCGGCGTCGAAGCTGCGTTCGTCCTTGCCGATCCTCACCTTGCCATCGAGAACGTAGTACAGGTTTTCGGGCTTCTGGCCCTGCTCGGTGAGGGTCTGCGGTTCCTCGCCGTCATGAAAGGTGGCGAGGCTGAGCAGCTTGCGAAACTGTCCGGGTGTCAGGGTCTCGAGGCAACGGAAGAGCATCATCTCATTGTCCGAGAGAAGCGACTTGCGATGCTCGCGCAGGAGCACGAGGATCATCACAACATTGATCGTCACGTTGACCACCGACCAGAACATGGCGCTCCACAGGGGGTCGGCAAAGGCGAAGACGTAATAGGCGGCAAGCAGCGCGTCGCCGATGACCGCAAAGATCCGAAGTTTTATCTGGTCACGAAACAGGTAGCAGATCATCGTGAAGATGGCTGCGATGTGAACCAGGTTCTGGACGAGAAAATTGGTGGTCAGCATGTGGCGGGTCTCGCGCATCACAGCCATGCCGCGGAACGCCGTTGATTCTTGCCGCCGCGCGTGGCCTGATACCGGGCCTGATACTGGAAAATTCGAGAGGATCAACCATGGAATATCGCGTGCTGGGCCGTTCGGGCCTCAAGGTGTCCCTGCACACCCTAGGCACCATGAACTTTTCCGGCGAAGGCTTCTTCGGCATGGCCGGGAACGTCTCGCTCAAGGACGCCAGCCGGCTCGTGGACATTGCCGTCGACCATGGTGTCAACCTGATCGACACCTCGAATGCCTATACGACGGGCAAGTCCGAGGAGGCGGTTGGCGAGATCCTCAAGGGCCGTTCCGACCAGCTCATGGTCGGCACCAAGGTGCGCTTCGCCATGGGCAAAGGCCCCAACGAGCAGGGTCTGTCGCGGGCCCACATCGTCCAGGCGGCAGAGGCAAGCCTCAAGCGTCTCAAGCGTTCACACATCGACATCTACTACGTGCATGAATGGGATGGCCTCACGCCCGTCGAGGAAACCATGGAAGCCCTCGACACGCTGGTGAAGCAGGGCAAGGTGCGCTACGTCGCCTGCTCGAACTTTTCGGCCTGGCACATCATGAAATGCCTGATGGCGTCGGAACGCCACAACTTCCAGCGCTTCATCTGCCAGCAGATCCACTACACCATCGAGCACCGCGATGCGGAGTATGAATTGCTGCCTCTCGCCATCGACCAGGGGGTCGGCGTGCAGGTGTGGAGCCCCATCGCAGGTGGCCTCTTGTCCGGCAAGTTCCGCAAGGGCGTGACGCCGGATGTGTCGCGCCATGTGGCCGGATGGGGGGAGCCTCCGATCCGCGACGAGGAGCGGCTGTACCGTATCATCGACGCGCTGGTGAAGGTGGGCGAGGCTCGCGGCGTTTCAGCAGCGCAGGTGGCGCTCGCCTGGCTGGCGGAGCGGCCCGGTGTTGCCTCGATCATCGTGGGGGCGCGCAACGAAACGCAGCTCAAGGACAATCTTGCATCAGGAGCGCTTGTCCTCACGGCCGAGGAGCGCAAGCTCCTGGATGATGTCAGCCTGCAGCCGCTGCTCTATCCCTATTGGCACCAGTGCAACACGGTGGCCGACCGCTTCGGGCCGGCGGACCTTGCGTTGCACGAGCCGCATGTGGCGCGGCGCCAGCCTCGCATGTAGGAGCGAGCCACGCCTGGACAGGTCAGGGCGCAGACCCGGCAGGCGCGGATGAGCGGCGCAGAAGCAGTTCCGGCGAGGCCACATGGCGGCGCAGCGGGCCTTCATCGCCCGAGATCCGTGCCAGCAGCATCTGGAAGGCCATCCGCGCCATTTCGGCAATTGGCTGGCGCACCACGGTGAGGGCCGGCTGGAAGGCGGCGCTCCAGGCAAAGTCGTCGATGCTGATGACCGACAGGTCCTGCGGCACATGCAGGCCCTCGTCGGCAATGGCGCGCATGACGCCGATCATCATCAGGTTGTTGGCGACGAACATTGCGGTCGGCTTTTCCGAAACCGCGAGCAGGCGGCGCGCCACGACATAGGCGTCCTCCTCGCGGAAATTGCCGTGGGCGATGCGGGCCACATCGAGCTTGACGCCGCCGTTCTCAAGGGTGCGTGCGAAGGCTTCGTGGCGGGCCTGGGCAACGAACTGGTGGACGGGCCCGGCGACTACGGCAATCTGCCGGTGGCCGAGGGCGAGGAGGTGGCGGGCCGCCAGCGAGCCGGCGCTGACATTGTCGAAGACGACAGTGTCCACGTCCGTCTCGGACGGGGCATTATCGGCCAGCACCAGTTTCATGCGCCCTGCATTGGCGCCGATGGCTGCGTAGCTGGGAGGAGCGCCCGTGGGACAGAGAATGGTGCCCGCCACCTGGTGCGAGCGCATCAGCGCGAGAATCCCCGGCTCGCGGCCGGCATCATTTTCGGTGAGGCCGAGCAGCACGGTATAGCCCGCAGCCGTAGCAGCGGCCTGCACGTGATCGACGAAATCCGTGAAGAACGGATTGGTGATGTCAGGAACGACGAGGCCGATGAGCGAGCTCTGGCCCATCTTGAGGAAGCGGGCCATGGCATTGCGGGAGTAACCCAGCTCGGTGATGGCGTCCTGGACGCGGACCCGTAAAGGTTCGCTGACAAAGGTCGCTCCCGAGAGCACAGCCGAAACCGTGGCGGTGCTGACGCCCGCCCGTTTTGCAACGTCCTTCATTGTCGCCATGATCAACTACCCCCACCCCCTCTTGCCGCAAGGCGGGCCGCAGAAAAAGGGGGGAGAATCAGACGATCAACAAGCTCAACACCGGGCTGGCCGGAAGGCCGGGGCGAGGGCTGGTCCGGTCGGAACCCGGCCTGTCAGTTCCACCAGCCTTTGCCGTGCTTGTCGGGTTGGCGAAGAACGCCGTCGCCGGGCTTGGGCGGCTCTATTTCCATGAGATAGCGCTTCTCGGGCGACATGCGGGTGTAGAGGCCCTCTGTCAGGTAATCGAGCTGCAGCATCTGCTGGGGCAGGTCGCGGCGCGTATAGGTGAGGTGCAGCATGCGGCGGTAGGCGTTGCTGTTCTTCTTCGTGCCCGAGTGCCACATGGAGGAATTGCAGATGATGGCCGCACCGGCCGGCGCTTCGACAAGAACCTCGCCGGGATAGGGTGCCGAAAGGTCCTTGGGCACGCGGGCCTCGTCTTCCTTGGACAGGGGCTGCGGTTCCCAGTCACCAATGTTGACATAGGGAACGTTGATGGGGGCCCAGTGATGCGATCCGGGGACGACGCGGGTGGGTCCGTTCTCAAGGGTCATGTCATCGAACATGATCATGGAGTTCACCACCCACCAGTCATCATCGAATTTCTTGGGCACATCGACATGCAGGTCCTGCTGGCCATAGCCCTGCACCGGGTCGCGGGCATTGGCGCCATGCAGCTTGATTTCACCAAGAAGATAGGCGGAAGCAGCAAGGATCTCGGGAATCCACAGGCATTTGTCGAAGGCTTCGGTCTTGTTGAAGATGTTGGAGAGGCGCCTCGCGCCGGGTTCGACATGAACTTCATGGCCGCCCTTGCCGCTCTCGGCGGCGTGGATGCGCTCGAACTCGCTGCGCATCGATTCAATGTCTTTCCTGTCGAGGACATTCTCCACGACGAAGAAACCATCGCGGTCGAGCTGTTGCTTCTGCTTGGCGGAAATCGCGTCGGGGCCAACCCCGAGGCTGCGCAGGGCCTGTTTGGTGTACATGTCTTCTCCCGGTTGTCTTTCGTTTCTTCTGGCGAAACGTTTAGCTAAACGTTTAATGATTAGTTTGAATGTGATGGCCTGTCAAGTGGCTCATCTCAAGTGGCTCAGCTCAAGTGGCTCAGGCGCGGAAGACTCGCTTTTGCCAAGGCTGGCCGCAGAGGAGTGGAGTGCGGCGTCGCGGGCTAGAGGCTGGCCAGGCGTGGCGGCTGCACCAACTTGCCGAGGATGCCGAAGCGGGTGGCGCCCGACGCGGCCGGAATGTTGTTGGCAAGGCCGTTGAGAGTGGCATGGGCCAGGGTTGCGAACTTGATCGCTTCCTTGAAGGCGGCCGGCACGCCGAACTCATCGGACTTGGTGAGGCGCAGGCCCTTGGGCATGTGGCTGGCAAGGCGCTCCATCAGATAGCCATTCCGGGTGCCGCCGCCAGAGGCCATGATTGTCGAGATCTTGCACAGCGCCTTCACGTTGTCGGTGATGGAACGGACGATGGAATAGGCGGCGAACTCGGTGACCGTGGCGACAAGATCCTCGGGCTTGAGGTGGGCGTATTCGGCGATGAAGCCATCGGCATAGGATGAACCGAAGTCGAGGCGCCAGGCCGAGCGCGGAATGGGCCGCTTGAAATAGTCATGGTTGCGGAACTTCTCCATGAGTTTGGCATCGACCTTGCCAGTGCGGGCAATGGCGCCGTCCTTGTCATAGGGCTTGCCGAACTTCACGCGCATGACATGGTCGATCATCACATTGCCGGGGCCGGTGTCGAAGGCCATCATCTTTCCACGGTCGGCATGGGCCAACTGGCAATTGGCGATGCCGCCGATGTTGAGCGTCAGGATGGGGCCGATATCGCGGAAGGCGACGTAATCGAGATATTGCATCAATGGCGCACCGGTGCCGCCCAGGGCATGGTCCATGGGGCGGAAATGGGTGACGACATGGGTCTCGCAGGCTTCCGCCACGATAGAGGGTTCACCGATCTGCAGGCCGCAGGCATAGGGCCCACCAAGCCAGCGCGAGACGAGGTCTTCCCTGTCATCATAGTTGCGCAGCAGGTGATGGACGGGTGGTTCCTGGTAGATGGTCTGGCCGTCGAAGCCGATCACTTCGACATCACCGGGCTTGAGGCCCTGCTCGCGCATGAAGGCCCTGGCCGATTCCGCATAGACAGCACCGGCGAGATAGTTGAGGCGGTTCAACTCGAAGAGTGAAATCTTGTTCTCGAAGGATTTGAGGACCTGTTCGCCCACCGCCTCGGGCCAGTCATAGGATTTGCCGGTGATGAATTTCGGCCGTTTGGGATAGCCGTCGGGCCCGTTCTCGATCTCCACCAGCACGACATCAATGCCGTCAAACGACGAACCGCTGTTCAAACCTATGACCTTGACCATGTGTCTCCTCACCCTGTCGACAAGTAACGAAATGGATACAAGTTGAAGTTGCACTGACTGTCCAGCGACTTTGCGGCATCCGCGTCATGCATTTATCGAAGATGGCGGCGTAAGGCCTTGCCGCAGGGCTCGGTTCACAAAGGAGCGCATGTGTGCAAAGCTGTCCAAATGGTCAAAACTGAAGCCGGACACCGCCAATGACGCCCAAAACCAATCTCACCATCAATCCGCAACGCCTCTGGGACTCGCTCATGGAGACGGCGAAATTCGGCGGCACACCGAAGGGTGGCATCAAGCGCCTCACGGTTTCCGATGAGGACAAGAAGGTGCGCGACTGGTTCAAGGCCGAATGCGAAAAACTCGGCATGACGGTCGAGGTTGACGAGGTCGGCAACATGTTCGCGTTGCGGCCGGGCAAGCGCAAGGACGTGTTGCCGATTGCCATGGGCTCGCATCTCGATACCCAGCCCACCGGTGGCAAGTTCGATGGCGTGCTTGGCGTGCTGGGGCCGCTCGAAGCGATGCGCACCCTCGTTGACATGGGCTATGAATCCAATGCGCCGCTGATGATCGTCAACTGGACCAACGAGGAAGGCTCGCGCTTTGCGCCCGCCATGCTGTGTTCAGGCGTCTATGCCGGGGTCTTCACACCCGACTTTGCCTATTCCCGCGAGGACAGGCAGGGCATCAAGCTGGGCGATGAACTGACGCGCATCGGCTACCGCGGCAAGCACAAGGCGGGCTCAATCAAGTTCGGGGCGATGTTCGAATTGCACATCGAACAAGGGCCGATCCTCGAGGCCGAAAGCAAGATGATCGGTGTCGTCACCGGCGTGCAGGGCATGCGCTGGTATGAAGTGACGGTCAGGGGCCAGGAAAGCCACACCGGGGCAACACCCATGGGCCTGCGCAAGAATGCCCTGCTCGGCGCGTCGCGGATGATCGAAGCCATCCACCAGGCGGGCATGAAGCATCTGCCAGGTGTTGCCTCGGTCGGTCTCATCGAGAACCGGCCGAACTCGCGCAATGTCGTGCCGGGCGAAGTATTCTTCACGGTGGACCTCCGTCACCCGGACGAAGCGGTGCTGGACCAGATGGAAGCGGAATACCAGGCGGCGCTGCCGAAGATTGCCGCGGAGCTCAAGTTGGAGCTTGAAGAAAAATGCATCTGGAAATCGCCTGCCGTGAAGTTTGCGCCGGCGCTCATCGATTGCGTGCGGCAAGGCGCCAGGCAGGC